>JAYVTD010000132.1:0-4771 GCA_043774765.1 Rhizobacter sp.
GGCGAGCGCCTGCGCTGGCTCACCTTCACCGCCAACCAGATCGCCGACACCGTGTTGCGCGCAGAGCCCGAACAAGCGAAAGCAAAGATCGCCGACGTGGCCAAACGTTATGCCCGCACGCTGGGCGTGCCGGCGGCGCGCATCGAAGCCGCCACCGAGATCGCGCAGAAGCGCCTGGCCGAGATGGCGCAGGCGTTGAACCTGCAGGTCGGGCCGCAGTCGCCGGCGCGGCGGCTGCTCGTGACACCGGCGACAAAGAGCGATGCGGCGACGCTGCGCGATACGCCCGATTCGCTCACGCCGCACACGCTGCAGGCCACCCACACCGTGGCGCAGCAGCACGAGCCGTCGGCGCTAGCAAACGCTTCCGAAGTGCTGGCCGCCGGCATCCATGACATCACCAACACGATGGTCGAAGACTTCAAGCTCAACGACGTGTTGCGCATGATCCTCGAGACCATGTTTCGCGCGCTCGGTTTCCGGCGCATCGTGTTCTGCCTGCGCGACGCCAAGACCGACGCACTCACCGGCCGCTTCGGGCTGGGCGAGGGCGCCGAAGGTGTGGCTGCCAAGTTCAAGGTGCCGCTCAAGGTCGGCAGCGATCTGTTCACTGCCGTGTGCGCGAAAGGCGCCGACACGCTGATCACCGACGCCAGCGTGGCGCAGATCGCAGCGCGGCTGCCGGCTTGGTACCGCGAGCATGTCAACGCACCGGCGTTTCTGCTGTTGCCGATGCAGATGAAAGGTGCACCGTTCGCGCTGATCTACGCCGACAAGGCGGTGCCGGGCGGCATCGAGCTGGGCGAGAAGGAGTTGTCTCTGCTGCGCACCTTGCGCAACCAGGCAGTGATGGCGTTCAAGCAGGCGGCTTGAGGCGAGCTCGCCAAGCGAGAGAAGAGGGGTTGACGAGCCTGACCCCGGCACTGGTCACAACGGTTGGGGCTGCTTCGTTCCCGACCTGACCCGGTTCGCCGCGCTTCCATGCGGGGAGGCCCGTCACCTGCCATTCTAGGCGAGTGCGCCGTCACCCCGCGCGCAGGGTCTTCGTCACGATGCTCACAATTGGCTTTCGGGAATGAACCACGACAGCAGCATCAGCCGCAGGCGCTGCAGCATGCTGGTGTCGGGGTCGATGTCGAGCTCTTCCTGCGTGTCGGCGTCGACAGCGGTCCAGCGCACGCCGCTGCCGTCGGGGCGCAGCCGGACGCGGTACACGCCAGTCAGTGCGTCGACCTTGAAAGCGCCGAGGATCATGCTGGCCAGCTCGGGGCTGTGCACCATCATGCCGATCTCGGTGTTGATCTTTTCTGAGCGCGGGTCGAGGTTCATCGAACCGACGAACACGGTCTTGCGGTCGAGAAAACCCAGCTTCGCGTGCAGGCGCCCAGTCGACCCACCGAGCAGGCCACGCAGCGTGTGGTCGAGCTTCAGGCGCGTCGAACTCATCTCGTACAGGTCGACGCCCATCTTCAGCAAATCGGTCTGGTGGCGCTCGAGGCCGATGCTGACGAGCGGCTCGTCGCTGGCCGCGAGCGAGTTGGTGACCACGCGCACGCCGACACCGGCGGCCCGCAGGGCCTTGATGCGCGCCAGCGCTTCTTCGCCGGGAATGAAGTAGGGCGAAAACAGCAGCACTTCGCTGTGGGCATCACCCAGCATCTGCAGGAAGCGGTGCGTGAGCGTGTCGTTGACGGGGATGCTGTAGTTCTCTGGTTCGATCTTCAGCGGCGAGTCGGCAAAAGCGAAGGCTTCGGCCGCGAGCCAGCGAACGCGCCGTTGCGCCAGCGCCGTGCTGAAGGGCGGGGCACCGAACAGGTCGGTGCCGGCGGGCGCCGGCTCGGGCCGGTCGGCGGCGGTGTATTGCGCGAAGCCGGCGCGCAGCTCTTCGGCCGGTGCCGGCGGGGGGCCGGCCGCGCGCACGATGTCGAGCGCGGGGTAGACCTGCGTGCTGTTCCAGTACAGGTCGAACCAGTGGTTCAACTGCGGCAGCACGGCGCCGGTGACGAGCAGGTCGAAGTCGATGAAGTTGCCTTGCTTGCCGCGCAGGAAGTATTCGTCGGCGAGGTTGCGCCCGCCGACCATTGCGACCGCGCCGTCGGCGATGAAGAGCTTGTTGTGCATGCGGTGGTTCAGGCGCTTGAAACCACGCGCCAGCGCCACGAGCCGGCGCAGCGAAGAGTCGCGTGCGGTCACGAACGGGTTGAACAGGCGCACTTCGACGTTCGGGTGCGCGGCCAGGCCGAGCAGCAGCCGGTCCATGTCGGTGGTGTACAGATCGTCGACCAGCACCCGCACGCGCACGCCGCGCAGAGCAGCGTCGCGCAGCGCGCGCAACAGCATGCGCCCGGTCGCATCGTCGGCGATCAGGTAGGACTGCAGGTCGATCGAGCGCGTGGCGGCTTTGACCATCGCCAGGCGTGCATCGAGCGCGAAGCCGGCCTGCGGCAGCGGCCAGACGCCGCTGGCGCCGTCAGTCAGGCCGGCTTCGTGCGCGAGGGTGACGAGCGCTGCGTCGGGCGCGCCGAGCAACGCTTTCGAGGGCACGCGTTCGACCTGCGGCAAGACGCCGGCGCAACCGGCGAGTGCGGCGATCAGCAGCGTGCCGACCAGCCGGTGCAGCATGGGCGAGGGTTCAACGCAATTGCAGGTCGTCGCTGCCGAAGCGCACGTTCAGCGGTTCGATCACGAGCTGCTTGGCGCCGATGCGCACCTCACCGGCGACCCAGGCCTGGATGCCCTGCGCCTGCGCCACGTCGACGGTGCGCTGCGCATCGCCGGCGGGCACGAAGATCGCAAAACCCGCGCCCATGTTGAAAGTGCTGTAGGCCTCGCGATCGTCTTGATGCGCGTGCTGCTGGATGAACCTGAGCACCGGTGTCACCTCGGGCACGGTGTGGATGTGGTACCCGTGCTCGGCCGGGTGGCGCAGCAGCTTGCGCCAGCCGTGGCCGGTGATGTTGGCGCAGTAGTGCGGTGTGATGCCGGCCTTGTAGAGCGCTTCGGTGACCGGCGAATAGAGAACCGTCGGCGCCAGCAGCGCTTCGCCGTACGACAGGCCGGGATTTTCCGGATCATTCACCGGCGTGAGGTAACCCTGCGGCAGACGTTCGACCAGCTTGCGCGCCAGGCTCAGGCCGTTGGCATGGATGCCGCTCGAGGCGAGCAGCACGATCGCGTCGCCGGGGCCAAGTTTGTCGCCGACCGATAAACGTTCTTTCGGGTTGATCAGGCCGGTGCACGAGGCCGCGAGGTCGATGCGACCCTCGGCCACGATGCCGGCGAGCGCCGGGGTTTCTCCGCCGCCCCATGCCACGCTGCAGGCGTCGCAGGCGCGTTTCCAGCCGTCCACGAGGGCTTGCGCACGCTGCGCGTCGGCGAACCAGTCGGAGCCACCGGCGGCCCAGTAGGCCTGCACCACGAGCGGCGTGGCGCCGACGGTGATCAGGTCGTTGATCGCCATCGCGATCGTGTCCTGCGCGATGCTGTCGTAGTAACTCTTGCCGGTGAGCAGGTGCATCTCGTCGGCGACCAGCGCTTTCGAGCCCAGGCACTCGACGATGCTGGCGATGTAGAACGGGCCGACGTCGACCACGTAGGCCGACTCGCCACGCGACGCTGCCACTTCGCTGAAGCCGTGCGTGGCCAGGTGCACGGCGGTGGCCGCCGCGGCGCGCTGCGCCGTGACCTTGAGCGGGTCGATCAGGTCGTAATTGACACCGGCCTGCTCGTAGCTGAGGGTGGCGCTGTGGGCAATCGGGGCGGCGGTGGGGTTCATCGGGGGGCGTCGGGCTGCGAATTCGGAAGGAGATGTCGGAATTATCCGGTACCGGCCCGCCGGGCGCTGCCGCGCTCGCCGGCCCGTCGCCCGAAGGGTGGCCGGGCCGGGACCGGCGGGGCCGCCCGTAGAATGAAGTCATGTCTTACGTCGTTCTGGCCCGCAAGTACCGGCCGCCCAATTTCGAAGCGCTGGTCGGGCAGGAGCACGTGGTCCAGGCGCTCGGCAATGCGTTGACGCAGCAGCGCCTGCACCACGCTTATCTCTTCACCGGCACGCGCGGCGTGGGCAAGACGACGATCTCGCGCATCCTCGCCAAATCGCTCAACTGCACCGGCGCCGACGGGCAGGGTGGCATCACCGCGCGGCCCTGCGGCAGTTGCTCCGCCTGCCGCGACATCGACAGCGGCCGCTTCATCGACTACGTGGAACTCGACGCGGCCTCGAACCGCGGCGTCGAAGAGATCTCGCAGCTGCTCGACCAGGCCGTTTACAAGCCGGTGCTCGGGCGCTTCAAGGTCTACATGATCGACGAGGTGCACATGCTCTCGAGCACCGCGTTCAACGCGATGCTGAAGACGCTGGAGGAGCCGCCCGAGTACCTCAAGTTCGTGCTCGCCACGACCGATCCGCAGAAGGTGCCGCCGACGGTGCTGTCGCGCTGCCTGCAGTTCAATCTGCGCCCGATGGCGCCGCAGACGGTGCAGGAGCACCTGGCCGACGTGCTGGCGAAAGAGAACATCGCCGCCGAGCCGGGCGCGCTGCGTTTGCTGGCGCGGGCCGCGCGCGGTTCGATGCGCGACGGCCTGTCGCTGACCGACCAGGCCATCGCGTTCGGCGCTGGTGCGGTCGAAGAGGCCGGTGTGCGTTTGATGCTGGGTTCCGTCGACCGCGGCCACGCGGTGCGCATCGTCGAAGCGCTGGCCGCGGGCGACGGTGCGGCGCTGGTCGCGGCGGCCGATGCCTTGCGCGCACTCGGCCTGTCGGCCGGTGGCA
>JAYVTD010000133.1:0-3326 GCA_043774765.1 Rhizobacter sp.
TCAAGCTGAGCTGACCTCACGCCCCACTACCGGTCAAAGCGGCAGACGCACCCATTCCGGCCGGTCGGCGCTTCGTTCGACCGGCCGGTGCTGAACCGCCTGCGATCAATGCGCCGTGCGGTCACGCCACCAGGCGCTGTAGTCCTTGTCGGTCAACAGTGTCCAGAGCGTGAGCGCGGCGATCATGATGCCACTGAGCACCGCAGTCAGCATGGCCCCGCGCTGAGTGGCGAAGCCCAGTGCCCACGGCGACACGATCAGCCACAGACCGAGCGCGCCCTCGGTCCATTCTTCCCAGGCACGCGGCACGAAGATGGCGCCCAGCGCGGCCGCAATGAGCGCCACGCCGATCAGGATCGCGTTCGACGTGGCCGTCATTTGACCCTGGTAGCCGATAGCCCAGGGCGACAGAACGAGCCAAGCACCAAGGACGGCGTTGCCCGCGTCTTGCCAATGCTTCAGTTGCTTCATGGTCTTTACCTCCTACGGGTGGAAAGGGACGCCAACTACGGCACATTGGATCGCGTAGACAGTCGTTCCGTTCCGCGCAGCACCCGGTTTCTTAGAGATGCACGACGCCGACAAAGTTGAAGTGGTGCTGCGCTATCACGAGCGCAGCAAGCATGAGTTCCATCGCTATGCGCGCTCCAGCGGCATGCTGGATTGGGTGAACCAACCCAACCCGTTCCGCCGTTACGTGGGCGCGCCACTCGTGCGCTTGCCCATTCTTGATGCGGACGAAGTGCCGCTGTCGCCTCGCTACGAGGATCTCTATCGGCGCGGCGCGGTGACCAGCGCGCCGCTCACGCTTCGCTCGCTGTCGCGGCTGTTCGAGTACGCGCTGGCGTTGTCGGCCTGGAAGCAGGCCGGCGGCACGCGTTGGGCGCTGCGCAGCAACCCGTCGAGCGGCAACCTGCATCCCACCGAGGGCTACCTGCTGATCGGCGCGCTGCCCGGTCTGGCCGACGCGCCAGGCCTGTACCACTACGCGCCGCGAGAGCATGGTCTGGAACGGCGCGCGAGTGGCTGCGCCGAGTGGTTCGCGTCCTTGATGCGAGAGTTTCCCCCGCAGGCCTTTCTGGTCGCGTTCTCGTCCATCCACTGGCGCGAGGCGTGGAAATACGGCGAGCGCGCGTTTCGCTACTGCCAGCACGACGCAGGCCATGCCATCGGCACGCTGCGCATCGCCGCCGCGACCCTGGGCTGGAGCGCGGTCGTGCTGCATGGCCTGGCCGATGAAAACATCGAAGACCTGTTGGGGCTGAATCGCATCAAGGACTTCGCAGGCGCCGAGCGCGAACAGCCGGAACTCGTCATGCTCGTCTGGCCAACCGATTCGGCCGGGCCGTGGCATGCTGGCCCACAGCGCGCGCTCCCGCTGGTCCTCGATCCAAGGCTGGTGCGCGAGCTCGCAATGCAAGGCTGGTTCGGAGCCGCGAACCGGCTCAGCCGTCACGACCCGGTCGCCTGGAGCGTCATCGACGAGGTGGCGCTCGCTTCACGCAAGCCGATCGGCGAGCGGCATGGCATGGACTTGTTCGACATACCGGCCCCAGCGCCTCAAACCGCAGCGTTCGCAGGCGGGCCACTGGCCGGGCGCATCATCCGTCAGCGGCGAAGCCTGCTGGCCTGCGACGGCCGAGCCTCGATCACGGCCGAGCGCTTTTACGGCATGCTCGCACGAGTGATGCCGGGCGCGGAACTGGCGACGAACCGGCGGACCATGCCCTGGGATGCCCTGCCCTGGATGCCGCGCATCCACCTCGCCTTGTTCGTTCATCGGGTGGGCGGACTTGACCCGGGGCTGTACATGCTCGTCCGCGACCCGGCCAAGCTGGACAAGCTCAAAGGCGCGATGCATCAGCACTTCGACTGGTCCACGCCCCCCGGATGCCCGGCGGACCTTCCCCTGCGAAGACTCGAAATCGGCGATGCGAGGCGGCTTGCGACGCAAGTGAGTTGCTCGCAGGACATTGCGGGCGACGGGGTTTTTTCGCTCGGCATGATCGCCGAGTATCGGGATGCCTTGTTCACGCACGGGCCCTGGTTCTATCGCCGGCTCTTTTGGGAAGCCGGGGTGATCGGGCAGGTGTTGTATCTGGAAGCCGAGTCGGCGGGCATCGCAGCCACGGGAATCGGGTGCTTCTTCGACGACCCGGTGCACCAGGTGTTCGGTTTCAGCGACCTGGAGTTCCAGTCGCTCTATCACTTCACGGTCGGCGGCCCGGTGCAGGACGACCGACTGACCACGCTGGCGCCCTACGCCAAGCGATCGCTGTTCAACCCTTGATCTCATACAGCGACGGCGTGACGCCAGCGCGCGCTAGAAACCCACGCAGATGCAGCAGGGCGCTCGCGTCGAGCGCATTGCGGTGGTGTGGGCGGTGCAGCACGTCCTGCATGCGATTGAGCTTCACGCGAACTCTTGCGCCCGAGATCGGTTCCCAAGCCGCGCCGACGTGCTTCAGCAAAGATTCGACTTCGCTCCAGTGCACGTTGGCGCTGGGCGAGTCATGGAAAAGCGAGCGGATCAGGTTTGCGTGGTGGCGACTCATCGAGCTCTCGCACAGGGCGCAGTCGCAGCGAGCGCGCGCACCGCCGTGAAAGATCGGCCAACCATTGCCGACGAGGACGGCTTCGATCTGCGGATACTCGACGACGATTCGCTTCACCGACGCAACGGCTCGTGCGCGGTCGGTGAGC
This sequence comes from Rhizobacter sp., assembly GCA_043774765.1. Lineage (GTDB taxonomy): Bacteria > Pseudomonadota > Gammaproteobacteria > Burkholderiales > Burkholderiaceae_C > LMDS01. Next base: position 2,704 of record JAYVTD010000133.1, read on the forward strand.
TTAGCGTCAGGCAGCAAATTGAGTTTGCGTCCCATATGACCGCGCACCAGATCCCCGCTGATCAGCGTCGACTGCTCGAGCACAAGCACAAGCACAAGCACGAGCGCGAGTTCGCTGGGCGTCTTGCTGCCGTGCATTTCCAGCACGCGCGGGCCGGGCACCGGCGCGTCGCCTTCGCCGCGCCAGCGTTCGCACGGCAACGCAAAGCTGCCGCGTTCGGCCCGACGGCCACTGCGCGCTTCGGCACCGCGCTGCACGCCGCGCTCGGTGGCCCGAAGCACTTGATCGTGATCAAGGCCAGCGATCACAACGACTGGCCCGATCGTGTCGATGCCACCTGGTGGCGCGCCGCGATCGACTTGGCGCTCGGCGAGACGCCCTGATGCCCCGCATCTGATCGTATCGACCGGAGGGCCAGCCCGCCCGCGACTGCGGGTTCTGCGCCCGTCAGTTGCCATGGCATGGCTTGCATCACGGCGAGTGCGTGACGACGGCCTCAGAGCCTGTGAGTTTTTGATCCGCCACTGCGCACGGCGTGCCGGTGGATTTGGGCGGTCGTGTTGTCGACTCGTGGACGAATGGCGCTGTCGATGCTCGTGATCGACGCCGAGGCCTCACACGGG
>JAYVTD010000134.1:0-8140 GCA_043774765.1 Rhizobacter sp.
TGCACTGGATCAAGGCCGAGATCCATGAGTACATCCTCAAGAACTGGCGCATGGTCAAGCTGGCCACCACCAAGGCGCAGCGCAAGCTGTTCTTCAACCTGCGCTCGATGAAACAGAGCATGAAGGACGATGCCGACAACGTCGACACGCACCGCAGCACGCTGACCCAGAAAGAGGTCGACACGCTGGCGCGCACGCTCAACGTGAAGCGCGAGGAAGTGCTCGAAATGGAAACCCGCCTGTCGGGTGGTGACGTGGCGCTCGAGCCGCTGACCGACGACAGCGAAGAAAGCTACGCACCGATCGCCTACCTGGCCGACGACACGAACGAGCCGACCCGTGTGATCGAAGCCAAGGGCCGCGACTGGCTTGCCGGCGACGGCATCGCGCTGGCGCTCGACGCGCTCGACGCACGCAGCCGGCGCATCGTCGAAGCGCGCTGGCTCAAGGTCAACGACGACAGCAGCGGCGGCATGACACTGCACGAGCTGGCCGACGAGTACGGCGTGAGCGCAGAGCGCATTCGCCAGATCGAAGTGGCGGCGATGAAGAAGATGCGCAAGGCGCTGGCACCGGCGGCCTGAGTCTCGAATCGCGCACAGGAAAAAGCGGCCTCGCGAGGCCGCTTTTTTCCGCCTGCCGGGCCAGCGACTCAGCCGGCGGCGAGCAGCGCCTTCAGGTCGGCCGTGAGCGCTTCGGCCGGCGAGCCGTAGCGCACGAACAAGCGAACCTTGCCCTTGGGGTCGAGCACATACGAGCCGGCCGTGTGGTCCATGGTGTAGCTGCCTTCGACCTTGCCCGGCACCTTGGCGTAGAACACCTTGAACTCCTTGGCCGTGGCCTTGGTTTCCTCGAGCGTGCCGCGCAGCGCCACGAAGCTCGGGTCGAAGCTGGCCATGTAGGCCTTCAAGGCCTCGGGCGTGTCGCGCTCCGGGTCGATCGTGATGAACACGCCCTGCACGCGCTCACCGTCCTTGCCCAGCGCCTTCTTCACCTGGGCCAGTTCGGCCATCGTGGTCGGGCAGACGTCGGGGCACTGGGTGTAGCCGAAGAACACGACCGTGACCTTGCCCTTGAAGTCATCGAGCGTGCGCGCCTTGCCGTATTGGTCGGGCAGCGACAGCGTGCGCGCGTACTCCGCACCGGTGATGTCCACGCCCTTGAACTTCGGCCCAGCCGACGGCGAACCGAATTGGTCGCAGCCGAGCAGCGCGGTGGCCAGCGCAAGGGCCGTCAGAAGGCGAAGTGGTTTCACAGCAGCGGGTTCACGTAGTGGTCTACAAGCAGTGCCGCGAACAGCAAGGACAGGTAGACGATGGAGTAACGGAAGGTCTTGCGCGCCAGCGCTTCGGAATACTCGCGCCACAGCTTCCACGCGTAGACGACGAAGCCGCCGCTCAGCAGCACCGCAGAAGCCAGATAGATCAGCCCGCTCATGCCCGAGATGAAGGGCAACAGCGTGCCGGCGAACAGCACCAGCGTGTAGAGCAGCACGTGCAGCCGCGTGAACTCCGAGCCGTGGGTGATTGGCAACATCGGCAGGCCCGACTTGCGGTAGTCCTCGGCGCGGTACAGCGCCAGGGCCCAGAAGTGCGGCGGGGTCCAGAGAAAGATGATCAGGCACATGATCAGCGCCTCGGGACCAACGTCAGCGCGGATCGCGGCCCAGCCGAGCACCGGCGGCATCGCACCCGAAGCGCCGCCGATGACGATGTTCTGCGGCGTCATCGGCTTGAGGATCACGGTGTAGATCACCGCGTAGCCGATGAAGGTGGCGAAGGTGAGCCACATCGTCAGCGGGTTCACGGCGAACCAGAGCAGCGCGCTGCCGGCGCCACACAGCACGGCCGAGAACGTCAGCGTCTGAGTGTTGCTCAATTGGCCACGCGCCGTGGGACGCCACGCAGTGCGCGCCATGCGGGCGTCGATGCGCTGCTCGACCAGGCAGTTGAACGCGGCCGCGGCCGCGGCCACGAGCCAGATGCCGACGGTGGCCGCCAAGGCCACACGCCAGTCGGGCAAGCCCGGCGTGGCAAGCAGCATGCCGATCACGGCGCAGAAGACGATCAGCTGCACCACGCGCGGTTTGGTCAGCGCGTAATACTGGCGCGCGCGCGACGGCAGCGAGACGCTGGCGGGCACGGGTTGGGTGAGGGTTTCGGACATGGTGCGCAGTGAATCCGGCATTTTACGTAGCCGGGCGCCACGCGTGGTCTGCTGCGGGTGCAGCGACCGCGGCTTCGCGGGGTCGGCGCGCCAGCGTCAGCAATGCTGCAAGCAGCGTGACCAGCGCCGCGGCACCGCCGGTGTGGGCCATCGCGGCGACGATCGGCCAGCCCAGCACCACGTTGCTCAGCCCGCTTGCGAGCTGCCACAACGCGACCCCGGCGACGCCGAACGCCCAGCGCCGCAGCGTGGCATTGCCGGTCGCGAACAAACGCCACGCCAGCAGCGCCAGCGCCGCCAACACCACGAAGGCGCCGAGGCGGTGAACGAAGTGGATGGCGGTGAGTGCCGCGAACGGCAGATAAGCGCCGTCCTTGCCGGCGCCGAGTTCACGCTGCAACGCGAAGCCGTGTTCGAAGTCCAGCGACGGCCACCATGCGCCCTGGCAGGTCGGGAAATCGCTGCACGCGAGCACCGCGTAATTGGTGCTGACCCAGCCGCCGAGGGCGATCTGCACGACGCTCAGCGCCGCCACAAGCCAGGTGCCGGCATGCAAGGCCAGCGAGAGCTGCAACTGCTTCGGCTCGTGCAGCCGGGTTTGCACCGCCAGCAAGGCCAGCAACCCGAGCCCGCCGAGCAGGTGCAGCGTGACGATCGCCGGGTAGAGCTTCATCGTGACCGTGAGCGCGCCGAACGCGCCCTGCGCGCAGACCCAGACCAGCGTGGCGGTGGCCCACCAGGGCGAGACCGCCGCGCGGCGCTTGCGCGCTTCGAGCCAGCTCATCACGGCCATCACGGTGATCAGCGCCCCGACGCCGGTCGCCAGGTAACGGTGGATCATCTCGACCCAGGCCTTGCCGTGCGTGACTGGGCCGCCGGGCAACACGGTTTGCGCGCTTTGAATCTGCGCCTGCGCGCCGAGTGGGCTCGCACTGCCGTAACAACCGGGCCAGTCGGGGCAGCCGAGGCCGGAATCGGTGAGCCGCGTGAAAGCACCGAACAGCACCAGATCGAAGGTCAGGAACAGCGTGAGCACGGTGAGTGCCTGCAGCTTGGCGGCCGTGCGCTCGCCCGGCCGCGCCGAACTTGGGCGCAGCCACACCCAGAGCAGCGGCCCCAGCGCGAGCAGGCCGCCCACCAGTGCGACGGTGCCGAGCGGGCTCAGATCGTAGGCGGCGGGCGGGTTCATTCAGCGTCCCGGCTTGTCCCAACCGGCCGAGGCCCGCAGCAGCTTTTCGATGTCACGCTTGAGCTTGGCCGGCTCCGGGTCGGCGGGCACACGCATCATCCAGTTGCCGAGCGGGTCGACCACGACCATGTGCTGTTCGAGCGTGCTGCCCTTGGCCGGCGTGAGCCACTGCGCCAGCGCTTCGGGCGCGATCCGCAGCACGGTCGCGGGCACGCCGGCGCTGACGGCCTGCAGTGTTTGCGCGCGCGGCGCTGCAGCGTCGCTGATCAGCCAGACCTTGTCGAGGCGCTCCTTCTCGCGGCCGAGCGTTTCGCGCAGCTGGCGCTGGATCCAGAGCTGGCGTTCGCAGACTGCATCGCACGCGCCGCCCGAGACCACGACGAGCAGCCACTGGCCCTTGAGCGCGGCTGCCTCGACGGCGCGGCCCTGCAGGTCGACGAGCGGCAGCTTCTCGGGAATCGGGCGCAGCGGCTGAATCAGCTCGCTGTAGTTGGTGCGCCCTTCGGGGCGGATCACGAAGTAAGCCAGGTATGACGCAATCACGGGCGCGGCGCAGACCAGCAACACCAGCAGCATCTTCACGCGTCCGCTCGCGGTTCGCCGCGCCGTGCCATCGAGTGCGGGTGCTGGCATCGAGTGAACCGTGAAGCTCAGCAGATCGCTCTTTTTTTCAGTCATTGCGCTTGCGCCGCGGTCGGAGGAGTTGGAACCAGACATACAAACCTGCCATCAAGGCGCTCATCGCGAACCACTGGAACGCATAACCGTAGTGCTTCTGAAGATCGGCCGCCGGGCGCGGCCATTGGCGCAGCAAGCCGTCGTTGGCGGTGCCCGCCGAGTCGTGCTGCTGCAGCGACAGCGGCGCCAGCCTCAAGCCCGTTTCAGCCGCGAAACCCGCCAGGTCGAGATTTTGCCGGATCGCGCCGGCCGCCACCGCGCTGAACTCGTACAGCCGTGCCGGCGGCGGGGCGATGAGGCCTTCGACTTCGACCGGGCCGGCCGGCGTCGCGATCTGCGGTAGCAGGCTGCGGTCGTTCAGGTTGCGCACGACCCAGCCGCGCTGCACCAGCACCGCCTCGGGCCGGCCCTCGAGTTGCAGCGGCGTGACGACATAGAAGCCGACCCGCGCGTTCATCTGGCGGTTCTCCAGGAACACCGTGCGCTCGGCGACCCAGCGGCCGCGCAGCCGCGCCGGCCGGTGGTGCTGCAATGCAGCGGCATCGGCGTCTCGCGCCAGATCGGCGGCCGACAGCAGCGGCAGCAACGCGCGCGATTCCAGGGCCGACTGGATCGCGATCTTCTGCGAGGCGCGGCCGAGTTGCCAGCTGCCGAGGCTGGCCGTGAGCGCAACACCGAGCACCGTGGCGAGCAGCAGCCACGCCTGGCGACGTGGTGATGATGCGGCCATCACCGACACGCGCAACCCCGCGGCGGATAATCGGATGCCATGAAGTACCTGATCGTCTTTGCCTTCGTCGGCATCATCGGCGCACTCGCCATGGCCGGTGTTTTCATGCTGCGCAATGGCCGCGACGGCAAGACCAGGAGCGGCAGCATGATGCGGGCGCTGGCGCTGCGAGTCGCTCTGTCGGTGCTGTTGTTCGCATGTGTTCTGTTCGGCTGGTGGGCGGGGTGGATTCACCCGACGGGTATTCCGCTGGGCAAGTGACCGACCCAAAAACAAACGCCGCGTTCAGCGGCGTTTGTGATTCGAGCTGGCGGCTCCGCGGGCCGAGCGCCGGGTCGCCCCAAGCCGGCCCGCATCCCCTTGGGGGATCGACCGGCGTACTCGCCGGGCGAGGGGCTCACTACAACCAATACACCACGATGTACAGGCCGAGCCAGACCACGTCGACGAAGTGCCAGTACCAGGCGGCGCCTTCGAAGCCGAAGTGGCGCTCCGGCGTGAAGTGGCCCTTCATCAGGCGGATCGTGATGAACAGCAGCATCAGCATGCCGACGAACACGTGAAAGCCGTGGAAGCCCGTGAGCATGAAGAAGGTCGAGCCGTAGGCGCCTGACGACAGCTTCAGGTTCAACTCGCTGTAGGCGTGCATGTACTCGTAGACCTGGAAGCCGAGGAAGGTCACGCCCAGCAGCACGGTCAGCCACATGAAACCGATGGTGCGGGCGCGGTGGCCGGCCACCAGCGCGTGGTGCGCGATCGTCAGCGTCACGCCCGAGGTCAACAGCAACAGCGTGTTGATGGTCGGGATCGGCCACGGACCCATGGTCGTGAACGGCTCGACGATGCCGGCCGGCGAGCCGGTGGCGCCCACCGCGCCGGTCGGCCACACGGCCTTGAAGTCGGGCCAGAGCACCGCGTTCTCGAGGCTGCCCAGGTTCGGCAGGGCATGCAGGCGGGTCCAGTACAAGGCACCGAAGAAAGCGCCGAAGAACATCACTTCAGAGAAGATGAACCAGCTCATGCTCCATCGGAACGAGACGTCGATGCGGTCGCTGTACAGGCCGCTTTCGCTCTCGCCGATGGCCTGGCGGAACCACTGTTGCAGCACGAAGGCCCACAACACGAACCCGGCCAGCAGCGAGTAAGCGCCCCAGCCGTGGCCGTTGATCCACTGGCCTGCGCCGAGGATCACGAAGAACAGTCCGATCGACGCCATCACCGGGTGGCGTGAAGGCTCGGGAACGTAGTAGTAGGGTTGATGCCCTTGAGGTGCGGCTGCCGACATGTTTTCTCCTGGAATCCTGATTCTTTGAATGTTGAGTGGACCTACGTCGCGACGCCGGTGGCCAGCACCCAGTTCACGAGCAGCAGCAGCAGCGTGATGAACAGCGCTGCGCCGATCACACCGGCGATGACCACATGCACCGGGTTCAGCTGGCTCACGTCTTTTTCGTAGTCGCTCGACTTTCGCACGCCGAAGAACGACCACGCCACCGCTCGCATCGTCTGCAGGAACGAGCCCTTGCGTTGTACCGCCTGTTTCAGATCACCCCCGGCCGGCTGGCTCATGAGCGGGCCTTTTCAGGACCGACGGCCACCGCCTTGGCCGCCGCTTCGGGCGCCGCCGGCACCTTGCCGCCGACCTCGAAGAAGGTGTACGACAGGGTGATCGTCTTCACGTCCTTCGACAGCTTCGGGTCGATCACGAACACCACCGGCCACTGCTTGGCTTCACCGGGCTTGAGCGTGTACTCGTTGAAGCAGAAACACTCGAGCTTGTTGAAGTACGGCATCGCCTGCATCGGCGCGTAGCTCGGGATCGCCTGCGCCGCCATCGTGCGGTTCTGGGTGTTCCTGAACTCGTACATCACGGTCGTGAGCTGGCCCGGGTGCACTTCGACCGAGCGTTGCGCGGGTTTGAAATCCCACGGGCCGCGCGCGTTGGCGTCGAACTCGATCGTGATGGTGCGGCTCAGGTCGACCTGCGTGTTCTTGTCATAGCCGGTCATGCCCGCCGTGGTGGACAGTTCCGACAGCGACAGCACGTTGATGCCGAGCGCCGTGCAGATCGCGCGGTAGATCGGCACCAGCGCGTAGCCGAAACAGAACATCAGCGCGGTCGCGACCAGCAGCTTGCGCACCATGCGGCGGTTGTCACCACGCAAGGTTGAGGCGGCGCTGCTGGGTGAAGTCGGCGGGTGTGACATGGCTCGGCTGCGGCTCACGATCACATGCCGAGCACGGCGCTCTTGATCATGAAGCCGAGGAAGATCACGACCGCGATCGACGCCAGCGTCAGGCCGAAGCGCACATTTTTTTTCCTCTGCTCAGGCGTCATCACGGGTTCCCGGTGGTCGCGATCAGGCGAGGATCTTGGTGGCCGCGGCATTCAACTTGGGCGGCTGCTCGAAGGTGTGAAACGGCGCCGGCGACGGCACTTCCCATTCCAGGCCTTCGGCGCCTTCCCAGGGCTGCTGCGGTGCCGGCTCGCCCTTGCCGCGCATCATCGGCACAACGACGAACACGAAGAAGTAGACCTGCATCAGGCCGAACCAAAACGCACCCAGCGAGGCGATCATGTTGAAGTCGGCGAACTGCATCGGGTAGTCGGCATAACGGCGCGGCATGCCGGCCAACCCCAGGAAGTGCATCGGAAAGAAGGTGATGTTGAACGCGAGCAACGAACCCCAGAAGTGGATCTTGCCGCGCGTTTCGTTGTACATCACGCCGGTCCACTTCGGGCCCCAGAAGTAGAAGCCGGAGAACAGCCCGAACAGCGAACCGGCCACCAGCACGTAATGGAAGTGCGCGACGACGTAGTAGGTGTCCTGGAGCTGGATGTCGACCGGCGCCATCGCCAGGATCAGGCCAGTGAAGCCACCCATCGTGAACACGAAGATGAAACCCACTGCGAACAGCATCGGCGTTTCGAAGGTCATCGAGCCGCGCCATATCGTGGCGATCCAGTTGAAGATCTTCACGCCGGTGGGCCCCGCGATCAGCATCGTCGCGTACATGAAGAAGAGCTGGCCCGTGACCGGCATGCCGGTCGTGAACATGTGGTGGGCCCAGACGATGAACGACAGGATCGCGATCGACGCGGTGGCATAGACCATCGAGGTGTAGCCGAACAGGCGCTTGCGCGCGAACGCCGGGATCACCGCGCTGACGATGCCGAACGCCGGCAGGATCATGATGTAGACCTCGGGGTGGCCGAAGAACCAGAAGATGTGCTGGTACATCACCGGGTCGCCGCCGCCGGCGGGGTTGAAGAAGTGGGTGCCGAAATGGCGGTCTGTCAGCGTCATGGTGATCGCGCCGGCGAGCACCGGCATCACGGCGATCAACAGGTAGGCGGTGATCAGCCAGGTCCAGCA
>JAYVTD010000135.1:0-3328 GCA_043774765.1 Rhizobacter sp.
GCCTGATGCCGCGTGCGCCGTGCATGGACCCGGACGAACTCGTGGCGCGGGGCGAGACCTATGCCCGCGCCACCGGCTACCCGATCCAGTACCAGTGGACCTTGCTCGCCGGCATCAACGACGGTGACGACGAACTCGCTGGCATCGTCAGGCTGCTCACGGGCAAGTTCGCCATCCTCAACATGATCCCGTACAACACGGTCGACGGGCTCGACTTCGCGCGCCCGCCGCCGGAGCGCGCCGCGGCGATCGCACGGTCGCTGCAACAGCGCGGCATATTGACCAAGCTGCGCCAGTCGGCCGGGCAAGACGTGCAAGGCGGCTGCGGGCAGCTGCGCGCACGCGCGCTCGCCGGCCCGGTCGTGCCGGCCGCGAAGAAGCGCGAGCCGGTCGCCTGGCTCGTGGCACAGTGACACCATCCAGCACATCACACGGAGCAAACGTTATGGCAATGGACCTGGTCGACTACGAGATCAAGGGTGCCGAGATGCAGTTCGTCGAGGTCGAACTCGACCCTGGCGAGGCGGCGGTCGGTGAAGCCGGCAGCATGATGTTCATGGACGCCGGCATCCAGATGGACACGGTGTTCGGCGACGGCTCGCAAAGTGGCAGTGGGGGCGGCGGGCTGTTCGGCAAGCTGCTCGGCGCGGGCAAGCGGCTCGTCACCGGCGAGTCGCTGTTCACAACGGTCTACACGAACCAGAACTCCGCCAAGTCGCGTGTCGCCTTTGCGGCGCCGTACCCGGGCAAGATCCTGCCGATGGACCTGGCCGCGCTCGGCGGCACGCTGATCTGCCAGAAAGACGCTTTTCTGTGCGCTGCGCGCGGCGTGTCGCTCGGCATCTACTTCCAGCAGAAACTCTCGGTCGGCTTCTTCGGCGGCGAGGGCTTCATCATGCAGAAGCTCGAAGGCAACGGCCTGGCCTTCGTGCACGCCGGCGGCAGCGTGCTGCGGCGCGAGCTGCAGCCGGGGCAGACGCTGATGGTCGACACCGGCTGCCTGGTGGCCTTCACGCCGAACGTGAAGTTCGAGATCCAGTACGTCGGCAAGATCAAGACCGCGCTGTTCGGCGGCGAGGGCCTGTTCTTCGCCAAGCTCACCGGCCCCGGCACGGTGTGGATGCAGAGCCTGCCGTTCTCGCGCCTGGCCTCGCGGGTGTTCGCGGCGGCGCCGCAGCGTGGCGGCTCGCGCGAAGAAGGTTCGGTGCTGGGTGGCCTCGCGGTGGGCGGCCTGCTGGGCAGCGTGCTCGGTGGGGGTGACGATGACTGAGCGCGAGATCGGCCGGTCGCGGGCCGCCGCGCCGGGCCGCCCCAAGCAAGGCCCGACCAAGGGCCACGCCGTGGCCGCTTCGTGGCCCAGGGAGGGTCGACCGCCGTACTCGGCGCGCGGGGTGCAGTCATGAGGCTGCTGCTCGATTCCTTCTGGCGTGCGGCCGCCTACTGCCTGCACCCGCGCGTGATCGCGTTGTCGGTTTTGCCGCTGGTATTGATGGCCGGGCTGGCGTTCGGCGTGGGTTACTTCTTCTGGGAGCCGGCGGTGTCCGGCGTGCGCGAAACGCTGGAGTCGTGGCAGCTGGTCGCCACCCTCATCGGCTGGCTCGAAGGGCTGGGCCTGTTGAACCTGAAGTCGGTGCTGGCGCCGCTGATCGTGGTGTTCGTCAGCACGCCGGTGATCGTGGTGCTGTCGCTGCTGATGGTGGCGGCGCTGATGACCCCTTCGATGCTCAGCCTCGTCGGCGAGCGCCGTTTTGCGCTGCTGGAACGCAAGCGCGGTGGTTCGTTCCTGGGCAGCTTGTTCGGCGCGCTGTGGGCCACGCTGGTGGCGCTGATCGCGCTGCTGGTGTCGATTCCCTTGTGGTTCGTGCCGCCGCTGGTATTGATCCTGCCGCCGCTGATCTGGGGCTGGCTGACCTACCGCGTGATGACCTACGACGTGCTGGCCGAACACGCCAGCCGCGAGGAGCGGCGCGAGCTGATCAAGCGCCACCGCGGCAGCCTGCTCGGCATGGGTATCCTGACCGGCTACCTCGGCGCTGCACCTTCGCTGGTGTGGGCTTCGGGCGCACTCGTGATCGTGTTCGCACCGGTGCTGGTGCCGCTCGCGGTCTGGATCTACACCCTGGTGTTCGCGTTCTCGGCGCTCTGGTTCGCACACTACGCGCTGTCGGCGCTGCTGGCCTTGCGGGCCGAGCGTGGTGGCGTGCAGGTTGCGCCTGCGGCGCGCAACGTTTCGCCCGATGCGCTGCTGATCGAAGACGTGACACCGCGCGCTGCGCCGCCGGCCTTGCCGCCGCTCACTCCACCTTGAACACTCTCGAACCATGAACTTCGGCCTCATCATCATCGGCGACGAAATCCTCTCGGGCAAACGCGCCGACAAACACCTGCCCAAGGTGATCGAGCTGCTCTCGGCCCGCGGCCTGGCACTGTCGTGGGTGCGTTATGTGGGCGACGACCCGCAGCGCATCACCAACGACCTGAAGTTCGCGTTCGACAGCGGCGACGTGGTGTTCTCGTGCGGCGGCATCGGTGCCACGCCCGACGACCACACGCGCCAGTGCGCCGCGGCCGCGCTCGGCCGGCCACTGGTTTTGCACCCCGAGGCGCGCGACCTGATCTTCGAGCGCATGCGCGACACCGCCGCCGAGCAGGGCGTGCCCTTCGAGCCCGACCGGCACGACAACGTGCACCGGCTCAACATGGGCGTGTTCCCCGAGGGCGCGCAGATCATCCCGAACCCCTACAACAAGATCGCCGGCTTCTCGGTCGGCAGCGTGCACTTCGTGCCGGGTTTCCCGGTGATGGCCTGGCCGATGATCGAGTCGCTGCTCGACCAGCGTTACGCGCACCTGCATGGCCAGGGCACGCAGCAGGAAAAGTCGGTGATCGTGTTCGGCGCGATGGAGGCCGCACTCACGCCGCTGATGCAGAACATCGAAGCCCGCTTCGGCGGCGTCAAGGTCTTCAGCCTGCCGAGCGTTGACCACCCGCAATACGGCCGCCACATCGAGCTGGGAGTGAAGGGGCAGGTCGAGTTGCTGACGGCACCCTACGCGATGCTGCTCGCGGAGCTGGCAGCCCATGGCGCCCGGCTTGGCCCTGAGTTGGTGCGGTGAGGGCGCTATTCGCCACCAGAAGCGCCCAGCGACGGTGCGATCAACCGCACCTTTCTGGAGCCTGATGTCCATCAGATCGAGCCAGGCATGGCAAGCCCGGTGACTGCGGTTTGAAGCGGTGCGCCCAGCCTGCGGCGGGCATGCTTTCTGCTACATTCTTGTGCGCATTTTTCCGGGTTTTCGGGTCGGTCTGCAAAAGCCTGGCCTGACCA
>JAYVTD010000136.1:0-2879 GCA_043774765.1 Rhizobacter sp.
TCGATGGCCGGGTTCAACAACACCGCGCGGCAACCGAGCCGCTCGGCCGCGGCGGTGGCATAGAAGCCACCGAGCGAACTGCCGACCACGCCGGTCTGCGCCGCAGGCCAGTGCGCGATGCCTTCGAACACCGTGCGCATCGCTTCAGCCGGCGAATGCGGCAACTGCGGGCACCACCAGGCCAAGTCGGGCCGGTGCTGCTGCACCCACGCCGCCATCACACGCGCTTTGGTCGACTGCGGCGACGAACGAAAGCCGTGCAGGTACAGCAGGTGCGTGACGGGGTCAGTCATCAACGCGCCGCGCCCAGCGCCTCCAGCAGCTTCGTGTGCACGCCGCCGAAGCCGCCGTTGCTCATGCACAGGATGTGGTCGCCGGGCCGCGCCGCCGCGACCACGCGCTGGACCAGCTCAGGGATCGTGTCGCAGACCACCGCCTGTTTTCCCATTGGTGCCATCGCCTGCACCGCGTCCCAGCCCAGGCCGCCGCTGTGGCAATACGCGAGGTCGGCTTCTTCGAGCGACCAGGGCAGCTGCGCTTTCATCGCGCCGAGTTTCATCGTGTTCGAGCGCGGTTCGAACACGGCCAGGATGCGCTCGATGCCGACCTTGCGGCGCAGCCCGTTGACGGTAGTGCGCATGGCCGTCGGGTGGTGCGCGAAGTCGTCGTAGACCCGGATGCGGTTCACTTCGCCGATCAGTTCGAGGCGACGCCGCACGTTCTCGAAGCTCGCCAGCGCACGCGCCGCGACATCGGGCGCCACGCCCACGTGCTCGGCGGCGGCGATCGCCGCGATTGCGTTCAGCTGGTTGTGCTCACCCAGCAGCGGCCACTCGACCCGCGCGATCTTCAGGCTGCCACGCAACACGTCGAAAGCATGGGGCTCGCCGCGCGCGCGCAGCGCACCGGGCTCTTCCTTGCGCGCGCCGAAACGTTGCACTTCGCTCCAGCAGCCCATCGTCAGCACGCGTTGCAGGCTCTCTTCACGGGCGTTGACGACGAGCCGACCGTGGGCCGGGACCGTGCGCACCAGGTGGTGGAACTGGCGCTCGATCGCGGCCAGATTCTCGAAGATGTCGGCGTGGTCGTACTCGAGGTTGTTCAGGATCGCGGTGCGCGGCCGGTAGTGCACGAACTTGCTGCGCTTGTCGAAGAAGGCGGTGTCGTACTCGTCGGCTTCGATCACGAACGGTGAGCCGGGCTGCGTGTTGCCCAGCCGAGCCGAGACGCCGAAATTGACTGGCACGCCGCCGACCAGAAAGCCCGGGTTCAGCCCGGCCCGATCGAGCATCCACGCCAGCATCGAGGTGGTGCTGGTCTTGCCGTGCGTGCCCGCTACGGCGAGCACGTGCCGGCCTTGCAGCACGTTCTCGGCCAGCCACTGCGGGCCGCTGGTGTAGGGCGCGCCGGCATCGAGCACCGCTTCCATCAGCGCGTTGCCGCGGCTCACGACGTTGCCGATCACGTACAAGTCGGGCGCGAGCGCCATCTGCTCTGGGCCGAAGCCTTCGATCAGCTCGATGTCGAGGGCACGCAGCTGGTCGCTCATCGGCGGGTAGACGTTGGCGTCGCAGCCGGTGACCTTGTGGCCGCTTTCGCGCGCGAGTGCGGCCAGGCCACCCATGAAGGTGCCGCAGATGCCGAGGATGTGGATGTGCATCAAGCCATTCTAGAAGCGCGGGCGTGTGGACAATGTCGAGCATGTCGTCATGGATCACCAGCAACCCCATCGCCTACCCGGCGCTCGAAGTCGTGCACATCACCGGCATCGCCTTGCTGGTGGGCAACCTGGTGCTGGTCGAGCTGCGCGTCTGGGGGCTGGGGCGCACGTTGCCGTTGCCGGCGCTGGCGCGTCTGGGGCTTTCGGTGTCGCTCGTCGGTTTCGGCCTGGCCGCCGCCAGCGGCCTGTTGATGTTCGCTGGCCAGGCCGCCGAACTGATGGCCAACCGCGCGTTCGTGATCAAGATGGGCTTGCTGACGCTCGCAGGCACGAACGCCGGCCTGTTCCACGCTCGCGACGGGCTTACCCGGCTCGACACGCTGGCGCGGTTTCAGACCGCACTTTCGCTGGGGCTTTGGCTCGGCGTCATCATCTGCGGTCGCTGGATCGCCTACCGCTGAAGGAGTCTCACCATGCAACGTCGTCATCTGATTGTCGGAGGCGCGGGTGCGCTGCTTGCGTCGCGCGCTTTTGCCCACCACGGCTGGAGCAGCTTCGACCAGGACCGCCCGATCTGGCTCGAAGGCAAGGCCGTCAAGGTGGCCTGGGGCAACCCGCACGTCGAGATCGACCTGCAGGTGCCGCCCGACCTGAAACTGCCTTCCGATCTGGCCCAGCGCCCCGTGCCGGCCCAAGCGGCAGGCGTGGACAGTCAGCGCCTGCTGGCGGCGGCCCGTCTGCCGACACGGCGCGACCCGGTCTGGGAGATCGAGTTCGCTCCCCTGACCCGCATGGAAGCCTGGAAGGTGCCACCGATCAAGGTTGGCGACAGCATCGCGGTGCTCGGCTTCACACTCGTCGGCGAGAAGGGCGACGCAGTATTGCGCGCCGAATACCTGTTTGCCGGCGCCAAGACCTACGGCATGCGCTCGGCGCCCGCCTGAGGCGAGACGCTCAGCTGCGCAGGCTGTCCGCCGCGGCCGCGACGGTCGCTGCGATGTCGGCCGGGCTGTGCGCCGCGCTGACGAAGCCGGCCTCGTAGAGCGCCGGGGCCAGGTACACACCGCGGTCGAGCATGGCGTGAAAGAAGCGGTTGAAGCGTTCCTTGTCGGTGGCCAGCACGGCGTTGTAGTTCTGCGGCAGAGCGCTCGCGAAGAAGAAGCCGAACATCCCGCCTTCACAGTCGCCGACCATCGGCACGCCGGCGGCATTGGCCGCA
>JAYVTD010000137.1:0-2682 GCA_043774765.1 Rhizobacter sp.
GAGATCGACGCCGGCCTGGCCGACTTCGCCCGCGCCAACCTGCGCCGCGCCGGCGTGATGAACGTGACGGTCAACCACGCGGATGGCTCGAAGGGCCTCACGGCCGATGCGCCGTTCGACGTGATCGTGCTCTCGGGCTCGGTGGCCGAGGTGCCGGCCGCGTTGCTGGCGCAGCTCAAGGTCGGCGGGCGGCTGGTGGCCATCGTCGGGCAGGAGCCGGTGATGCGCGCGATGCTGGTCACGCGCACCGGCGAACAAGGCCTGGAGCACACGGTGCTGTTCGACACCGTGGCCCAGCGCCTGCAGGGTTTCGACGAACCCACACGCTTCAAGTTCTGATGAAGCAGCTGAGCGGCACCGAACTGCACGCGCACCAGACGGCTCCCGGCGCCACGGCGCTGCTGCTGCTTGACGTGCGCGAAGACTGGGAAGTGCAGCTCGCGCCGGTCACCGTGAGCGGGCTGCGTTGTGTGCACATGCCGATGAACGACATTCCGTCGCGCCTTGACGAGCTCGACCCGGCGCAGCCTGTCGTCTGTATCTGTCATCGCGGGGCCCGCAGCGCGCAGGTCGTCGCATTCCTGGAGCGCCAGGGGTTCGAGGCGGTCTATAACCTCGCCGGCGGCAGCGATGCCTGGTCGATGCAGGTCGACGCCAGCGTGCCGCGGTATTGAGACCGCACCAGTCCACAAAACAGTGAAACAAGGAAAAGTCATGCCCGTTGTGAGCCGTTGCCTGCCGACCCCCCGACCCGCCGCAGCCCGGCGCCGCTATATGCCGCTGGCGCTGGCCGCCGCCGTGTGCGTGGGCCTGGGCTGGGCACCGAGCGCACGCGCGCAAAGCCTGCAGGAGCTCTACGAAGCGGCCCACGGTTACGACGCCACCTTCCTGTCGGCGCGCGCGCTGCTCGACTCGGCGAAGTACCGCGTCGACCAGGCCAATGCGCTGCGTCTGCCGTCGGTCGGCCTGGGCGTGAGCGGCTCGCGCTCCACCAGCGACGCGCCTGCGTCGAGCACGCTCAACAGCACCACCAACGCCGTCGGCGCCACCCTGAGCGGCCGCCAGAGCCTGTTCAACCGCGCCAACGGCGTAACGATCTCGCAAGCGCAGAAAAGCCTGGAAGTGTCGGCCGCCGATTTCGAAGCCGCCGAACAAGACCTGATCGTGCGCGTCGCGCAGGCCTATTTCGACGTGCTGGCCGCGCAGGACGCGCTGGGCACCACACGCACCAGCAAGGCCGCCATCTCCGAGCAGCTGGCCTCGGCCAAGCGCAACTTCGAGGTCGGCACCGCCACCATCACCGACACGCGTGAAGCCCAGGCCAAGTTCGACCTCGCCACCGCACAAGAGATCGTTGCCACCAACGACCTGCAGAGCAAGCGCATCGCGCTCGACCAGCTCGTCGGCCGCAGCAACGTCACGCCGAACCAGCTCATCGTGCCGGTCGCCCTGCCGGCCACAGCCCCGGCCAACATCGACGAATGGGTCACGCGCGCCGACGAAGAGCACCCGCTGGTGCGCAAGGCACGGCTCGGCTTCGAAGTAGCCCAGCTCGAAACCGAAAAGGCCAAGGCCGGCCACCTGCCGACCGTCGACCTCAGCGCCAGCTACACGCGCGGCCACGCGTCGACGCGGGGTGATGCGCGCGGCCTCACCGGCGCGTCGCAGGGCTTCGACATCTCCGGCGCCAACAACGGCAGCGCCATCGCGGTGACGCTGAACGTGCCGCTGTTCGCCGGCTACGCGATCCAGAACCGCGTGAAGGAAACCGTGGTGCTCGAAGACAAGGCCCGCAACGACCTCGAAGCGGCGCGCCGCGGCGTGGCCCAGGGCACGCGCCAGGCGTATTTCGGCGTCGAGTCGGGCAAGGCGCAGGTGACGGCGCTCGAAGCCGCCGAGTCGTCGAGCCAGCTCGCACTCGAGGCCACGCAGCTCGGCTACCGGGTCGGCGTGCGCGTGAACCTCGACGTGCTGAACGCGCAGACCCAGCTGTTCCAGACCCGCCGCGACCTGGCCAAGGCCCGTTACGACGTGCTGGTGGGCAGCCTGAAGCTGCGCCAGGCCTCGGGCCGCCTGAAGCCGGAAGACGTGGCGGCACTGAACCAGTTGCTGGCCAAGTAAGCCGGGCGGCCCACTCCGGGTCTGAGCTGTGCACGCCGGCCGGGTCGGAAACGTTTCTTGACGCGATGCACACGCCGGCTTGACCGAATGGCGGCATGCTGCGTGTCGTCAGGAGCGCGCCATGTCGAACCCTTTTTCGCTCCACGCCGCGATCGCGGCCCACCGCTTCGGCTTGGGTGAAGCGTCGCTCGAGGCCGTCTCGCCCGACCCGCAGCAATGGTTGCTGGCCCAGATCGGCCCGGCCGAACCGGCCCGTGGCGAAGGCCTGCTGAGTACCGCGCAAGCGCTCGAACACGTGGCGGCCGAGCGCGAAAAGCGCCAGCTGGCGAAAAACCCACCCGCCGGCATGACCGCCGATCAGGTGCTCGCCGGCCACTACCGCGAAGTGATCATTGCCGACGCGCGCTCGCGTTTGCTCACCGCCGCCACCACCACACGCCCGTTCGCCGAACGCCTGCAGCTATTCTGGGCCAACCACTTCACCGTGTCGCTCGCCAAGGGCGCCACGCGTGGGCTGGTGGGCGCCTTCGAGCGCGACGCGATCCGGCCGAACATCGCCGG
>JAYVTD010000138.1:0-4796 GCA_043774765.1 Rhizobacter sp.
GGCTTTCAGCAGTGTTTTCGCGCGCTCGTCCAACATGGTTTTCATTGTAGTTTGCGGGTGATTCTGGGGCGCGTTGCGCAGGGTCGCTGTGGTGTAATCCCGCGCATGGTCAGTCGCTTTCGTCATGCCGCGCTCGTGGGAAAGTACCAGTCCCAGGGCATGCGCGGGGTGCTGGAAGAGATCGCACAATTTCTGATCCGCCAGGGCCTGGAAGTCTCGATGGAGACGCAGACCGCGCTGAACACCGGCATCACCGACCACGGCGCCATGACGCCCGACGAACTCGGCCGCGAATGCGACCTGGCGGTGGTGGTCGGTGGCGACGGCACCATGCTCGGTATTGCACGCCAGCTTGCGCGCCACGGCACGCCGCTGGTCGGCATCAACACCGGGCGGCTCGGGTTCATCACCGATCTGCCTTCGGCTCAGTTCGCCGAATCGCTCGCACCGATGATCGCCGGCGACTTCGAGGAAGAGCGCCGCACCATGCTCGAAGGCGGCGTGCGACGCGACGGCGAGCTGATCTTCGAAGGCTTTGCGATGAACGACGTGGTGGTGAGCCGCGGCGGCGCCGCCAGCATGGTGGAACTCAAAGTAGACATCGGCGACGAATTCGTCGCCAACTTCCGTTCCGACGGCCTGATCGTCGGCTCGCCGACGGGTTCGACCGCATACGCGCTTTCTGCCGGCGGGCCGATCCTGCACCCGGGCATCGCTGCCTGGGTGCTGGTGCCGATCGCGCCGCACGATCTGTCGAACCGGCCGATCGTGCTGCCCGACACCGGCGAGATCAGCATCGGCATCGTCGCCGGGCGCGATGCGAGCGTGAGCTTCGACATGCAGTCGCTCGCCAGCCTGTTGCATGGCGACCGCATCAGCGTGCGGCGCTCGGCCCACCAGGTGCGCTTTTTGCACCCGCGCGGCTGGAGTTATTACGCCACGCTGCGGCGCAAGCTGCACTGGAATTCCGGAGTGAATTAGTGAGCCCCCAAGCTTGCGGCTGCGCCGCTTCACTACCCCCCAAGGGGGCCGCCGCCTTCCTTGGGGCGGCCCGGCGGAAGGCTTGACATGCTGCGGCGTTTGTCCCTGCGCGACTTCGTCATCGTCAGCGCGCTCGATGTCGAGTTCGATGCCGGCTTCTCGGTGCTGACCGGCGAAACCGGAGCGGGCAAGTCGATCCTCGTCGACGCGCTGCAACTCGCGCTCGGCAGCCGGGGCGACGCCGACGTGGTGCGCGAAGGCGCGGCACGCGCCGAGATCGTGGCCGAGTTCGATGCGCCGGCCAGCCTGTCGATGTGGCTGGACGAAGGCGGGTTCGAGGCGAGCGACAGCCTGCTGCTGCGCCGCACGATCGACGCGCAGGGCAAGAGCCGCGCGTGGATCAACGGCAGCGCCGCCACCATCGCGCAGTTGCGTGAAGCGGCCGACCACCTGGTCGACATCCATGGCCAGCACGCCTGGCAAAGCCTCACGCGCGGGCCGTCGGTGCGCGCCCTGCTCGACGCGTTTGCGGGGGTCGATGCGGCGCCGCTCGCTGCCCTGTGGTCGGCCTGGAAACAGGCCACCGAGGCGCTGGCTGCGGCCGGCACGCAGCAGGCCGGCCTGGAGCGCGAACGCGAACGCCTGGCCTGGCAGATCGGCGAAGTCGACAAGCTCGCGCCGGGTGCCGACGAGTGGGCTGAGCTCGAAGCCGAGCACACCAAACTCGCCAACGTGCAGTCACTGATCGACGCTGCACGCAGCGCGCTCGACGCGGTGTCGGAAGCCGACGACAACGCCGACGCGCTCACCGGCCGCGCCTTGCACGCGCTGCAGGACGTGGCCTCGTTCGACGCACAGCTCGCCTCCACGATCGAAGTGCTGCAAGGCGCGCAGGCGCAACTGCAAGACGCCGCGCACACGCTCAGCAGCTACCTCCACCACACCGATCTGGAGCCGCAGCGTTTGCAGGCGCTCGATGAACGCCTCTCGGCCTGGGTGGGTCTGGCGCGGCGCTACCGCCGGCCGCCGGCCGAGCTGGCGGCCTTGCTCGCGCAATGGAAAGACGAGCTGCGCGCGCTCGATGCCGCCGCTGATCTGCAAGCCCTGCAACGCCAGCTTGCCAGCGCGCTGGGTGCGTTCGAGGTCGAGGCGAAGCGTGTGTCGACAGCACGCCGCTCTGCCGTGCCCAAACTCGCCAATGCGGTCACGCAGGCGATGCAGCAGC
Source organism: Rhizobacter sp. (assembly GCA_043774765.1). Classification (GTDB taxonomy): domain Bacteria; phylum Pseudomonadota; class Gammaproteobacteria; order Burkholderiales; family Burkholderiaceae_C; genus LMDS01. The sequence goes on from JAYVTD010000138.1 coordinate 2,207, forward strand.
TCGGCATGGCTGGTGGGCGCTTCGAGGTGGCGTTGACGAAGCATGACGCGCCACAGTCGTTCGGCCTCGAATCAGCCGAGTTCCTCGTCGCCGGCCACGCCGGCAGCACGCCTCGGCCGCTGGCCAAGGTGGCTTCGGGCGGAGAGCTCTCACGCATTGCGTTGGCGATCGCGGTGACGACGAGCCAGCTCGAAAGCGCCGACGGTGACGCCGCCACCGCAGCCGGCACGCTGATCTTCGACGAGATCGACGCCGGTGTCGGCGGCGCCGTTGCGGAAACGGTGGGCCGGCTGATGAAACAACTCGGCCGCGACCGCCAGGTGCTGGCGGTGACGCACCTGCCGCAGGTGGCGGCTTGCGCCGACCACCACTTCGTGGTCAGCAAGCAGATGCGCGGCGGGCTCACGCTGAGCGAAGTCCACAGCGTCAGCGGCGAGTTGCGCGTGGCCGAGGTGGCGCGCATGCTGGGCGGCGAGCGTTTGTCCAACACGCGCCTCGCCCACGCGCAGGAAATGCTTTCCGTGGCCGCTGAACCTGCGGCTTCGCCCCGGGCAAAAAAACGTCCATGAGCAAGACGGCCAAGAAAGCAGCGGCGCCCGCGCCCGCGCAAACGAGCACCGCCAACACGATCCACGAGGTGGTGCTGGTCACCGGCATTTCCGGCTCCGGAAAGTCGGTTGCGCTGCACGCGCTCGAAGACGCCGGCTTCTTCTGCGTCGACAACCTGCCACCCGAGTTGCTGCGCGACTTTCTGCGCCTGGAGCAGGAACGGCTCGACCGGCGCGTGGCGATTGCCGTCGACGTGCGCAGCGCCGATTCGCTGCCCTACCTGCTCGACCTGTTGCAGCAGCTCGGCAAGGAAGGCGTGTCGATCCGGGTCGTGTTTCTCGACGCCAGCACCGACGCGCTGGTGCGGCGCTTTTCCGAAACCCGGCGCCCGCACCCGCTGTCGGACGACACCGCGCGCAGCACGCTGGCACGGCGCAAGAGCGACCAGGCGATCGACGGCCGGCGCGCGCTCGTCGACGCGATCGAACTCGAACGCGAGCTGCTGGCCGACCTGCGCGAGGTAGCGACCGTGATCGACACCAGCCAGCTGCGCCCGGCACAGTTGCGCGTGTGGATGCGCGACATGGTGCGCGCCGCCGGCAACCGCCTGACGCTCGTGTTCGAGAGCTTCGCCTTCAAGCACGGCGTGCCGCTCGACGCCGACTACGTGTTCGACGTGCGTGTCTTGCCCAACCCGCATTACGTGCGCGAGCTGCGGCCGCTGAACGGCCGCGACACGCCGGTCGCCGACTACCTGCGCGCCCAGCCCGAAGTGGCCGAGATGCTGGGCCAGATCGAAGCCTTTCTGTCACGCTGGCTGCCGGCCTTCGAAGTCGACCAGCGCAGTTACCTCACGGTCGCGATCGGTTGCACCGGCGGCCAGCACCGCTCGGTGTATTTCGTGGAAACGCTGGCTCAGCGTTTCCGCGATCTTGCCGCCACGCTGGTGCGCCACCGCGAGCTCGACGCACGCGACTGAAGGCCACGCCTGCAATGGCTTTGAACACCCCGGCCACCGAGCTGCCGCTGTTCCCGCTGCAGGCCGTGTTGTTTCCCGGTGGCCTGCTGAGCCTGAAGGTGTTCGAAGCGCGCTATCTCGACCTCGTCATCACGTCGTTGCGCGAGCAGCGGGTCTTCGGCGTGGTGGCCTTGCGGGGCAGCAGCGACAAGCGCCAGGTAGAAAACGGCCAGCGCTTCGAGACGACCGGCACGGTCGCCGAGCTGATCGACATGGACAGCGAGCGCGCGGGCATTCTGCAGGTGCGCTGCCGCGGCACGCAGCGTTTTGTCGTCGAAAAATGCCGGCAGCAGGCCGATGGCCTGTGGCTGGGTGAAACGCGCGCTGTGCCGAACGACGCGCTGCTCGCGCCAGCACCAGCTTTGCTCGAAGCGGTGCGCGGCCTGGCCAGCGCCATCGCTTCGCTGAAGGGCCGTGGCTCGGAGCCTTTTCTCACGCCGCATCGTTTCGACGACGCCGGCTGGGTCGCCAACCGCTGGTGCGAGATCTTGCCGATCTCGGTCGAGGCCAAGTACCGGTTGATGGTGCTGGACGACCCGTTGCTGCGGCTCAAACGGGTAGATGAGTTTTTACGCGGCAGGGGAATGGTCTAACACCGCCCGGCTTGGGCCAGTCGGCGGCCCGGCTTCGAGCAGGCGCCGGATCGGTGCTGGCAGGCCCATCGCCAGTGCCTCACTGCGCAGTACCCAGCGGCCGGCAGGCAGGCTGGCCTCGATGCGGGCCCGCGCGGCGGTGCTCAGCCCGGTCGGCAGTGGCCAGTGGCAGGGCCGCAAGGTCCAGTCGAAATGGGTCAGCGCATGGTGCACCGCCGGCATGGGCTGGCCGATGCCGGGCCAGTCGGCCGCCAGGGCCCACAAGCCCGCTTCGCTGTCAAATTCAGGCAGCGCAAAGAGCCCGGCCCAGACGCCGGTCTGCGGCCGCTGTACCAGCCAGACCTGGTCACCGTCATCCAGCCACAACAGCACATGCTCGCGCTGGCCGCGCTTGAGTTTGCGGGTCTTGACCGGATACGCCTCAGCCCGG
>JAYVTD010000139.1:0-3654 GCA_043774765.1 Rhizobacter sp.
CCGGCAACATGTACAACGGCCTGTGGTACCCGATCATCTTCGCGAGCATCACCTTCGTGGTGGGCATGCTGTTCGTGAAAGAGACCAAGGACGTGGATATCTACAAGAACGACTGAGTTGGGTTCGCGGCCGGTTCACCGGGCCGTCTTCCACGCTGAAATCAAAGCCGGCCGGTCGCAAGACCGGGCCGGCTTTTTTTCTTGTGGCTCAGTCGCCCCCGCCGCCACAACCCCCGCCGTCGCCGCCGCCGCCGCTCCCGGCGTCGGACGACACGCCGATGTCACCGAACCCGTCGGTGCCGCCGTCGGTGCCGCTGCTGGCGAAGTCGCCGCCGCAATAGGCCGAACCGTCGCTGCCTTCGCGCAGCGCCTTGCAGTCGGGCACATAACGAAAGCCGTCGCCGATGCCGAGCTTGGCGTCGATCGCGAACAGCAGCGGCAGTCGGGTCGGCGTGGTCGGGTTGATGTGTTCTTCCCGGCACCAGAACCACCAGGTGCGGCGCAGGCCCTGGTTGCTCTGCTGCGCCTTGCCCAGCACCACGGCCGGCGTGTGGTGCATGAAACGGCCGAACGCGCGGCGGCAGAAGTCTTCGTAGTTGCGCGTGTACAGAATGAATTCGTGCCACAGATCGAGGTGATCTGCGAAGGCATCGACACGAACTGGCGCTTCGCAGCCAGGTGCGCCAGGAAAAACTGGCGCAGCGCACGCGCGACCAATTGCCCGTCGCGCGCCGCCAGGCCCGCCCGGCGCGCCTGCAGCTTTTCGATCAGCCCTTTGGGAAAGCTGTAGTGGCGGATGAACTCGGCGCGCCGTGCTTCGCGCAGCTTGAGCGCGAACACCAGCAGCAGCCCACCGAGCACGGCGAGGGCGATGAGAAGGATCGGCATGGGCGGGAGTATCGGGGTAAGCGGCAAGGGCACCGGTGCATGCGCGCAGCTAGAGTCGGCAAGCCTCGGCGCGGCCCTGTTCGCCGCGCCCGACCCAGGAGACCGGCATGAATCTGTTCCTCTTGTTCCACCGCGTGGCCGCCAGCATCGTTCTGGCATGGGCCCTGTTGCCGGCGCAGGCCGCCGACTTCCCCGCGCCGAAAGAAGGCTCATGGGTCGCGCGCGACTTCCGCTTCCACACCGGCGAGGTGGTGCCGGAATTGCGCTTGCACTACACCACGGTCGGGGCACCGACCGGCGAGCCGGTATTGATCCTGCACGGCACCGCGGGCTCGGGTACCGGCATGCTCGGCGCGGCCTTCGGCGGCGAGCTGTTCGGCCCGGGCCAGCCGCTCGACGCGAGCAAATATTTCATCATCCTGCCCGACGCGATCGGCGCCGGCAAATCGGCCAAACCTTCGGATGGCTTGCGCGCCAAGTTCCCGAACTACAACTACGACGACATGGTGCTCGCGCAGTACCGCCTCGTCACCGAAGGCCTGGGCCTGCGCCACCTGCGCCTGGTGCTCGGCAACTCGATGGGCGGCATGCACACCTGGCTGTGGGGCATGAAATACCCGGGCGTCATGGACGCTTTGGTGCCGATGGCTTCGCAACCCACCGAGATGGCCGGCCGCAACTGGATGACGCGGCGCCTGCTGACCGACTCGATCCGCAACGACCCCGACTGGAATGGTGGCAACTACACCGCGCAGCCGCGTGCGATGAAATTCGCCAACGTGTTCTTCGGCGTCACCACGATCGGCGGCTCGCAGGCCTATCACAAGCTCGCGCCGACACGCGAGACGGCCGACAAGCTGCTGGCCGAGCGCATGGCCGCGCCGTTCACCGCCGACGCCAACGACTTCCTCTACCAGTGGGAAGCGTCGAGCGACTACAACGCCGCGCCGGGTCTCGACGGCATCCAGGCCACGCTGCTCGCCATCAACTCTGCCGATGACGAACGCAACCCACCCGAGCTGGGCATCATGGAGCGTGAACTCAAGCGCGTGAAGGGCGGGCGGCTGTTTTTGATTCCCGCCAGCGACGAGACGCGCGGTCACGGCACCACCGGGATGGCGAAGTTCTGGAAGGGGCAGCTGCAGGAGTTGTTGTTGACGGCGCCGAGGGGGACGAAGTAAAGGGAGGCGCGCGGCTGGAACGAAAGCGCGCTTGTGACGACAGCATCAGACTGGCTGCGGCCACTCAGGGCCGACCCCGAATGGCTGCGCCTGCCGATACCTGACGTTCGCCGTCTTCCGAGGCGGTTGTCTGCTCTACCTCTGAATCTATCCTCCACTGTCGATCGGGTGGATGCGCGTTCGATGCGCGGCGGCGCTGAACGCGGCCGGGCCGCCGCCGTTGGATGGCCCCAAAGCGGGGTAGCCTCAGCCCATGAGCAATCAAGCCATTCCGCGCCGCGCCCTCGTGCTGATGGTTGTGTTGACCCTGGTGTGGGGCACCAACTGGCCACTCTTCGCCTTTGCAGTGCGAGAGATTTCGGTGTGGACCTTCCGCGCCGTGGCGGTGACGCTCGCCGGGTTGACGCTGCTGGCAGTAGCCCGCGCGGGCGGCTTGTCGCTGGTCATTCCGCGCGATTACTGGCCGACGATCTGCATCGGCACTTTTTTCTACCTGATCATCTGGAACATCGCCAGCACCTACTCGGCGATCCTCATTCCCTCGGGCCAGTCCGCCGTGCTCGGCTTCACCATGCCGCTTTGGTCGGCGCTGATTTCGTGGGCCGTGCTGGGCGAAAGGCTCGGTGGGCGGCTGCTGCTGGCGGTGATGCTGGGCAGCGTGGCGGTGATCTTGTTGATGGTGCCGGGCCTGGAAGCCTATGCGCGTGCGCCGCTGGGTTTTGCGCTCGGGCTGGGCGCGGGGCTGGGCTGGGCCATCGGCACGCTGGTTCTGAAGCGCGGCAAGGTGATGGTGAATGCGCTGGTGCTCACCGGCTGGCAACTGCTGATCGCCGCAGTGCCCACCACGATCGGTGCCTTCGCTCTCGCCGAAGGCCCGTGGTTCATGCCCTCATGGCAGACCATCGCAGTCGTGGTCTACATCGCGCTGGTGCCGATGAGCATTGGCAATGCGGCGTGGTTTTCCATTGTCGGCATGCTGCCCGTGAACATCGCCGGGCTGGCTTCGGTGATGGTGCCGATCATCGCCATGGTCTCCGGCGCCCTCGTGCACGGCGAGCCGCTGGGGCCGCTGCAGTGGGCGGCGATGGCCTGCACTGTGGCCTCGCTGTCGCTGGTGTTGCTGAAGCCGCCGGCTGGCGACAAGTAGCGGTGCGGGCCGCGCCGGCCCCTGTCGCTAGCGCAGCGCGCGCTTGAGCACCTTGCCCGTCGCGCTTCGCGGCGAGCGAAACCGATTTGCTGGCTTGGTTCAACCAGCGTGTGGGCAAGACGCAGCGCCTGGCCAGCCTGCACTACATCGACGAGCTGCCCGCTCCGCTGGCCGCTTGCCGCATGACATAGGCCACCGACGTGTCGCCCCATTGTTCGGACGGCACCCCCACGACTGGGGTCAGTTCCTGATGTCACCTGCCAGGCACGGCCGATCTCGCCGCCGCCTGTACCTGGCGCGATGATGTAGTTGCGCCGCGTCCCACTACGGCGTCAGACAGCTTCCTGGCTCGGCCGCGTACTCACACTGTCGAAAAGCGTTTATCCGACGCCCCACGGAAGCAGGCCAGACGAGGCGCTGCCGATGGCGTCGGATAAAC
>JAYVTD010000140.1:0-9173 GCA_043774765.1 Rhizobacter sp.
TGCCACCGCACGCAGGGCGGCGACATGAACAAGCAGATGAAGCGCTGGATGGAAAGCGCAATCTTCATCGGCTTCACCGGCACGCCGCTGTTGCGCCGCGACAAGCTGATGACACGCGATGTCTTCGGCACCTACATCCACACCTACAAGTTCCACCAGGCGGTGGCCGACAAGGTGGTGCTCGACCTGAAGTACGAAGCGCGCGATGTGCCGCAGCGGCTGACCTCGCAGGCCGCGATCGACAAGTGGTTCGAGCACAAGACCAAGGGGCTCAACAACTTCCAGAAAGCCGCGCTGCGCAAACGCTGGGCGACGATGGAAGAGCTGATGAGCTCGGGCGAACGCAAACAACGCATCGTCGCCAGCATCGTCGAAGACTTCAGCCTGAAGCCGCGGCTGAACAACGACCGCGGCACGGCGATCCTGGTGGCGGCTTCGATCTACGACGCCTGTCACTACTTCCGGTTGTTGCGGAACACGAACTTCGGCGCGTACTGCGGCATCGTTACGTCCTATGAGCCGAATCACAACGCCATCTCGCGCGAGCCGAAAGACAGCGACGAGCGCTACAAGTTCGACACCTACACCTTGCACGTGCTCGGCACGGGCCAGACCACCAGGCACTACGAAGACGAGGCCAAGCGGCGCTTCATCGAGGAGCCGGCAAACCTGAAGCTGCTGATCGTGGTGAGCAAACTGCTCACCGGCTTCGACGCGCCGAGCTGCAGCTACATCTACCTCGACAACGAACTGCGCGACCACAACCTGTTCCAGGCCATCTGCCGCACCAACCGGCTCGACGGAGACGACAAGGACTACGGCCACATCGTCGACTTCAAGGAGCTGTTCGGTGACGTGCAGCAGGCGATCGCGGTCTACAGTTCCGACGAGCTGGACATCGACGAGGGTGGCAGCGGCGACGACAACGTGCACCTGAAAGACTGGCTGGCCGAGGGCAGGCATGCCCTCGATGAGGCGCGTGAGGCCTTGCGCTACTTGTGCGAGCCGGTGCCATTGCCGCGCGAGATCGAACAGTTCCTGCACTACTTCTGCGGCGACGCAGCCAACCCCGAGGCCTTGAACGAGACCGAGCCGCTGCGCATCTCGTACTACAAGTCGGCGGCCACCTTCGTGCGCGCCTTCGCGGCCGTAGCGCAGAACCTGAGCGAGGCGGGCTACACCGACGCAGAGGCCTTGGCGCTGCAACGAGACGTGGAGTTCTACAGCGATACCCGGGCCGCCATCAAGAAGCACTCAGGCGAAGAGCTGGACATCAAGCCCTACGAGGCCGACATGCGCCACCTCATCAACACCTACATCCAGGCCGAACCGGCGGCCGACCTGGGGGAGCTGGGCGAGATGTCGCTCACCGAGCTGATCATCGAGACCGGCATTCACGACGCCATTGCGAAGAAGCTCAATGAGAAGGGCAAGCTCTCAAAGAACGCGATTGCCGAAGGGATCATCAACAACGTTCGCAAGACGATCATTCGCGACCAGCTGACCGACCCAAGGTACTACGAACAAATGTCCAAGCTGCTGGACGACCTGATTCAACAGACCCGAGTCGACGCCGCGGACTACGAAGAATTTCTTCGCAAGGCCGAAGCATTGGCGCGGCAGCTTGCCGCCAGGCGACCCGATGACGGTTTGCCCGCCGTGCTTCATGGCAGGCGCGAGGCCGCGGTGCTCTACAACAACCTCGGCTCCCTTCCAGCGACGAGCTTCAAATATCCCACCGCAGAAGATGACAAGGCGGCGCTCGCGTTGAAGCTCGATCTTGCGGTGCGCGAGAGCGCCCCGGCCGGCTGGTACGGCGACCAGGCGCGTGAAGCGCAGGTGGTGAATGCGCTCTTCCCCATTCTAGAGCGCGACCGCGAAGCGACGCAGGCGGTGTTCGACATCGTCAAGAACCAGCCGGGCTACCAATGAGCGAGACCATCCTGCTCGGCGATGTTTCGATCCGGCTGACGCGAAAGAACGTCAAGAACGTTCATCTCTCCGTGCACCCCCCCGGCGGCCGGGTGACGCTCACCGCACCCACCGCAACCCGGCTGGAGGTGGCCCGCGCCTACGCGATCTCGAAGCTGGGTTGGATCAGGGAACAGCGATCAATGCTGGCAGCGCAGGCTCGAGAAACGCCTCGGCGCATGGTGACGCGTGAAAGCCACTCGTTGTGGGGGCGCCGACACTTGCTGAGCGTGGAGCATCGAGACTGCAAGCCGTTCGTCTCGGTCGACCACAGGCGCATCAAGCTGACCGTGCGACCGGGCAGCGATGTGAAGCAGCGGGCCGAGGTGCTTCACGAGTGGCACAAGGCGCTGCTCCATGAGGCCGTGCCTGCGCTCATTGCCAAGTGGGAGCCGAAGCTGAAGGTGAGCGTCGCCCGGTACTTCCTGCAGAAGATGAAGACCAAGTGGGGCAGCTGCAACCGCACGGCAGGGCATATTCGGCTCAATACCGAACTCGTGAAGAAACCCAGGGACTTGCTCGAATACGTGGTGATTCATGAGATGGTGCATCTGCGCGAGCCCACCCACAACGATCGCTTCGTGGAGCTCTTGGCTGAGCACTGGCCACAGTGGCGGGAGAGCCGGCAAGAGCTCAATGAGCTTCCTTTGACGGCCGAGTTGTGGGGCTAAAAGCCAGCCGGTCGAGTCGTTCGTCGAGGCCGAAGACGGCCGACAGGTCGATGCCGAAGACGTCTTGCAGGGCTTCGCGCAGCTCGGCGGATGTGGCCAGGGTTTGCGTTTCGTTTCTGCCGTCGAGACGATGCAGCGTGAGCTGCCGGTCGCGCAGCGCGTGGCGGCCGGCCGGCCCGGGCCGCGCGGCCATCAGCGACTGCCGGAACACCGAGTCCGGGTGGTTGCACAAGTACCAGCTCGCCATCTCGTAGTCGGAGCGCAGTTGTGGTTGCAGGTCGAAGCGGTACACCGGCTTCCACTCGCCGGCCCCCCGGCTTGCAGCACCCGGTCAAAGGGTGTCGGCTGAAGCCGGAACGGGCCGGGCGGCGTGGCCTGCGGTGTGCTCAGGTCCAGGCGCAGCGGCGCGGTGAGCGTCATGCCGCCGAAGCCAGCATCGACGACGTATTGATGCGGCCCGAGCGTGGCCACGAGCAGCATGTGCGTGCGCGGCCGGACCATCTCGGCCGGCATGTTCCAGAGCACGCGCGCGGCGTGGTCGGTCACTGAAAAGCCCAGCGCGCGCAGCGCCGCGCCCAGCAGCGCGTTGTGCTCATAACAGTAACCGCCGCGCCCGTTGCGCACGAGCTTGGCGTGCACGGCGTTGGGGTCGAGGTGGACGGGCACGCCGAGCCAGGGGTCCAGGTTTTTGAAGCTGATGCTGCAGGCGTGGGCGTGCTGTATGGCTGCCAGCGTCTCCAGCGTGGTGGTGCACGCGCCGGTGTGGCCAATGCGTTGCAGATAGGCGTCGAGTTGAGCGGGTTTCAATTCGGTAGCTCCCACAGTGCTGCGCTGCTCGGTCCGAGCACGGGAGTCACTCCGCCGACAACTTCCGATCCTTGATCAGCGCATGCCAGAACTTCGTCTCGGTCTGGATGAACGCACTCAGTGCCGGCCCATCCGTCGGCACCACTTCGAGGCCGAAGTCTTCGAGCCGCGCACGCACCTCCGGCACGTTGATCGCCTTGTTCATTTCGCTGGTCAGCTTCGCGACGATCTCTGGCGGCGTGCCCTTCGGCGCGAACAGACCTTGCCATGCCGTGACCTCGAAACCCTTCAACCCATAGGCCAGCCCGATCTCGTCGAGCGTCGGCACATCCGGCAAGGAAGGAATGCGATTCTTCGACATCACCGCCAGCGCCTTGACCTTGCCGGCCTTGATCTGCGGCAGGCCGGCGGCGGTGTCGAGCGCCATCATCGGCACCTGGCCGCCGATCACGTCTTGCACGGCCATCGCTGTGCCGCGGTAGGGCACGTGCACGACGAAGGTGTTGGTGCGGTCCTTGAAGAGTTCCATCGCCAGGTGGTGCGGGCTGCCCACGCCGGGCGAGGCGTAGCTGTACTTGCCAGGGTATTTCTTCAGCTCGTCGATCAGTTGTTTTGCGCTGGTGAAACCCGAAGCCGGGTTCACCGCCAGGATCAGCGGAAAGCGCGCCATGAAACCGACAGGCGCCAGGTCTTGCGGGTCGTAAGGCAGCTTCTTGTACATGGCGCTGTGGAACACCATCGCGCCGTTGTCGCCGGTGACGATGGTGTAGCCATCGGGCGGTGACTTGGCGGCGTTGTCGGTGCCGATCATGCCGGCCGCGCCCGGGCGGTTGTCGATCACGATGGTCTGGCCGAGCTGTTTGCCGAGCTGCGGCGCGAGCTGGCGCGCCAGAAAGTCGGAACCGCCGCCGGCCGGGTAGGCCACGACCCAGCGCACCGGCTTGTTCGGCCAGGCTTGCGCCTGCGCGGCGAGGGGCGCCTGGCCGAGCAGGGCGCTCAGCGCAGCAGACGCGCACAGTAGCGTGCGGCGGGTCGCGGTGACGTGGGTCATGGGCATGCTTTTGGCGATGAGATGCGCCATCTTAGCGAGCACCGCCGCAGCGGCCCGCGGCCGGTGCCCTGCGGCAAAGCCCCAATCGAAACGGGGCCAGCCCCTTCGTTACACTGCCGTCGCTCCCTTTGCTCATCCGACACCATGGCTGGTCTGACACCCCAAACACCGCAACCGACAGCGATCACTGTGCACCAGCAATCGCGCGTGCTCGAAGTCGGCTTTTCCGACGGCAAACAATTCCGCATCCCGTTCGAGCTGTTGCGTGTCTACTCGCCGTCGGCCGAAGTGCAGGGCCACGGGCCGGGGCAAGAGGTGCTGCAGACCGGCAAGCGCGAGGTCGGCCTGAACGGGCTGGGGCAGGTCGGCAACTACGCGGTGCAGCCGAGTTTTTCAGACGGCCACGACACCGGCATCTTTTCGTGGGATTACCTCTACTTCCTCGGCTCGCAGCAAGACGAGCTCTGGCGCAAGTACGAAGAGCGCCTGCTCGCGGCCGGCGCCGACCGTGATACCGCCACTGTCGCCAAACCCGCGTCGGCCTGCGGCCACAGCCACTGATCCGGGCGCGAGCATGAGCGACACCCATTTCGGTTTCCAGACGGTCGACGAATCGCAGAAAGCCGGCCGCGTGCGCGGCGTGTTCGATTCCGTTGCGTCGAAGTACGACGTGATGAACGACCTGATGTCGATGGGCCTGCACCGCGCCTGGAAGGCCTACACCGTGGCCGTGGCGAACCTGCGCGAAGGCCAGAGCGTGCTCGATATCGCCGGTGGCACCGGCGACCTGGCGCGCGCCTTCGCGAAGAAGGTCGGCCCGCGTGGCACCGTCGTGCACACCGACATCAACGAAGCCATGCTGCGCCAGGGCCGCGACCGCCTGCTCGACGAAGGCCTGGTGTTGCCCACCGCGATCTGCGACGGTGAGACCCTGCCGTTCGCCACCGGCACCTTCGACCTGGTCAGCGTCGCCTTCGGCCTGCGCAACATGACGCACAAAGACAAGGCGCTGGCCGAGATGAACCGCGTGCTCAAGCCGGGCGCGCGTTTGCTGGTGCTCGAATTCTCGAAAGTCGCGCAGCCGCTCGCCAAGGCCTACGACTGGTACTCGTTCAAGGTGCTGCCGCGCATCGGCGAGCTGGTGGCGCGTGACGGCGAGAGTTACCGCTACCTCGCCGAATCGATCCGCATGCACCCGGGCCAGGCCGAGCTGAAGGCGATGATGAAAGCCGCTGGCTTCGGCCATGTGGACGTGCACAAGCTCAGCGCCGGTGTGGTCGCGCTGCATGTCGGCATCAAGTGCTGAGCGGGCAGGGTTCGGGGCCGAGATGAATCAAACCCAGCGCATCGAGCGCCGCCATGTCGCCGGCCGAGCCAGCGCGTCGGGTGCGGTGTGCATGGGCTTGCTGCTGACGCTGGGCTGGCATCAGCAGGCCCACGCCGGCTCGCTCGTGAACGTGGCTACGTCGCTGGGTTTTTTCATGGCGCTCGCCGCGCTGCTGATGAGCCAGGCGCTGCCGGCGCAGATGTCGACCGAAGCGCTGCCGATGCTGGGCGCCGCGCTGTTGCTCAGTGCGGCGGCCGTGCTGCTGTGGCGTGTTCGCCGCGCGCCGTTCGCGGCAGGCCTGCTCTCGTTCGCACCGCGTGCGGTGCGTGTGTCCACCAAGCGGGGCGCGCCCGCGGCACCGGTTGTCCTGCCCGAGGGCTTCGATCACGACACGCTGCTGGCCGATCTGCGGCGCCAGTTCGTCAGGCTGCAAGCGGCCTGGGACGCGCGCGAGGTCGAGGTGCTGCGCGCCCTCACCACACCCGACATGCTGGTGGAGTTGTGCGCCGAGCTGCCCGAATGCTTGAGCGCACCCAATCGCACCGATGTGATGACGCTGCACGCGAAGCTGCTCAGCTTCGACGAACTCGGATCGGCCTATCTGGCGAGCGTCGAATTTTCGGGAATGATCTGCGAGTGCGACGAAGTCGGTGCCGTGCCGTTCAGGGAACTGTGGATGCTGGTACGCCGCAAACACGAGGGTGCCGATTGGCGCCTGGCGCGGCAGCTCGACTTGCCGTGAACCTCAGGCGTCGGCCAGGTCGGCGAGGCCAGGCGCTGCGGCATCCTTCGCTGCCAGCAAGGGCGGCGCGCCCACATCGGGCCAAAGGATGCCGAGCGCCGGGTCGTCCCAGCGCAACGAACGTTCGGCTTTCGGCTCGTAGTAGGCCGTGGTCTTGTAGAGAAAATCGGCCGACTCGCTGAGCACGAGAAAGCCGTGTGCCAGGCCGGGCGGCACCCAGAGCTGGCGGTGGTTGCTGCCGCTCAGTTCCACGCCCACCCACTGCCCGAAGGTCGGGCTGGCGCGGCGAATGTCGACCGCCACGTCGAACACCACGCCCTGGGTCACGCGCACCAGCTTGCCCTGTGCGTGCGGTGCGATCTGGTAGTGCAGGCCGCGCAACACGCCTTTGGCCGAGCGGGAGTGGTTGTCCTGAACGAAGTCGAGCGCGAGGCCGGTCGTTTCGTTGAAGGTCTTCTGGTTGAAGCTCTCCATGAAAAAACCGCGCTCGTCGCCGAAGACGCGCGGCTCGAGGATCAGCATGCCTGCAAGAGCCGTGCTCGTGACTTTCATCAGTACACCTTGTCCTTCAACAGCCCATGCAGGTACTGCCCGTAACCGTTCTTCAGCATCGGCTGCGCCAGTGCTTCGAGTTGCTCGGCACTGATCCAGCCCGAGCGGTAGGCGATCTCTTCGGGGCACGCCACTTTCAGGCCCTGGCGTTTTTCGAGCGTGGCGATGAACTGGCTCGCCTCGAGCAGGCTGTCGTGGGTGCCGGTGTCGAGCCACGCATAACCGCGGCCCATGATCTCGACGCTGAGCTGGGCCTGGCGCAGGTAGGCCGCGTTCACGTCGGTGATCTCGAGCTCGCCGCGCGCCGACGGCTTGATCGCGGCGGCGATGTCGCAGACCTGCTCGTCGTAGAAGTACAGCCCGGTCACCGCATAGTTGCTCTTCGGCGCTTTCGGTTTTTCTTCGATGCTGAGCGCGCGCCTTTGTGCGTCGAACTCGACCACGCCGTAGCGCTCGGGGTCTTGCACGTGGTAGGCGAACACCGAAGCGCCGGCGGTGCGGGCGGCCGCGCTTGCCAGCAGTTCCTGCAGCGCGTGGCCGTGAAAGATGTTGTCGCCGAGCACCAGCGCGCTGGGTCGGCCGCCGACGAAGTATTTGCCGAGGATGAAGGCCTGCGCCAGGCCGTCGGGGCTGGGCTGCACGCAGTAGCTGATGTGGACGCCCCAGCGGCTGCCGTCGCCCAGCAAGCCCGCGAAACGCGGCGTGTCCTGCGGCGTGCTGATCACAAGGATGTCGCGAATGCCCGCCAACATCAACGTGCTGAGCGGGTAGTACACCATCGGCTTGTCGTAGACCGGCAGCAGCTGCTTGCTGATGGCGAGCGTGGCCGGGTGCAGCCGGGTGCCGGAGCCGCCGGCCAGCAGGATGCCTTTGCGTCGGGGTGCGGTCATGTGATGTCCAGAGGACTCAAGCAAGTATTTCGGCCAGCAGGCGATCAACGCCGACTTGCCACGCGGGCAGGTGCAGGTCGAAGCTGCCCTGAAGTTTGCGCGTGTCCAGGCGCGAATTGCGGGGGCGCTGGGCGGGGGTGGGAAAGGCGCTGGTCGGCACGGCTTCGACGGCCTCGCGGGCGACCCGGATCGGATGACCTGCGGCGCGCGCGCGCTCGATCACGTACAGTGCATAGCCGTGCCAGCTGGTTTGGCCGGCCGCGGCGACGTGGTAGGTGCCGCTGAGCTGAGGTTGCCCTGCAATCTGGCGCAAGGCATGCGCCGACACATCGGCCAGCAACTCGGCACCGGTGGGCGCGCCGATCTGGTCGGCGATGACCTTCAGGGCGTCGCGCTCTGCCGCCATCTTCAGCATCGTCTTCGCGAAATTGCCGCCGCGCGCCGCATAGACCCAGCTGGTGCGCAGGATCAGGTGTGTGCAACCGCTGTGGCGGATCGCTTCTTCGCCGGCCAGCTTGGTGGCGCCGTAGACGCCGAGCGGGCCGGTCGCTGCGTCTTCCACCCACGGCGTGCTGCCACTGCCATCGAAGACATAGTCGGTGCTGTAGTGCAGCAGCGTGGCGCCGATCGCAGCGGCCTCGCGGGCCAACACACCGGGGGCGGTGGCGTTGATCGCAAGCGCCAGTTCGGGCTCGCTTTCGGCCTTATCGACCGCGGTGTGGGCTGCAGCGTTGACGATCCAGGTCGGCGCCACCGCGCGCACGGTGGCGGCCAGTGCTTCGGGGTCGGTGAAGTCGGCGTGCCATTCGGGGCTGTCGGCATCGAGTGCGACCAATTCACCCAACGGCGCCAGCGCGCGTTGCAGTTCCCAGCCGACCTGCCCGCTTTTGCCAAACAGCAAGATCTTCATGGTGAGGTGCTGCTGACGCTGCGCGTTGCGTAGTGGGCATCGACCCAGTCGCGGTACGCGCCGCTTTGCACCCGCGCGACCCAGTCGGCATGGTCAAGGTACCAGCGCACTGTTTGGCGGATGCCGGTCTCGAAGGTCTCGGCCGGCTTCCAGCCCAGCTCGCGTTCGAGCTTGCGGGCGTCGATCGCGTAGCGGCGGTCGTGGCCGGGACGGTCGGTGACGTGGGTGATCAGCCGACGGTAGGGGCCGGCT
>JAYVTD010000141.1:0-3823 GCA_043774765.1 Rhizobacter sp.
CCAGCGCGCGAGCGTCGCGCCATCGACCTTCGGGTAGTGCGTCGGCAGGTACAGGCCGCCGTCGGGCGCCAGGCCTTCGAGCAGGATCTCGCAGAAGGCGCGTTCGGTCTGGTCGCCGCGCGTGCTGATGTACTTCAACTCAGCTCTTCCTTGCGGATGCGCACGATGGGCGCCAGCACCGTCGGCAGCGCCTGCATCTGCGCGATGGCTTCGTTCATGCGGCCTTCTACGGTGTCGTGCGTCAGGATGATGACGTCGGTCTGGGCTTCGCCCTCGGCCGACTCACGCTGCAGCAGCGCGTCGATCGAGATGTTGCGTTCGGCCAGGATGCCGGTGATGCGCGCCAGCACGCCGGCCTGGTCGGCGACCTGCAGGCGCAGGTAGTACGCCGTCACGACCTCGGCGATGGGCAGGATGCGCGTGTCGTGCAGCTCGCCGGGCTGGAAGGCCAGGTGCGGCACGCGGTGGTCGGGGTCGGCGGTGTGCAGGCGGGTGATGTCGACCAGGTCGGCGATCACGGCCGAAGCGGTCGGCTCGGCGCCCGCACCCTTGCCGTAGTAGAGCGTCGTGCCGACGGCGTCGCCTTGAACCACGACCGCGTTCATGGCTCCTTCGACGTTCGCGATCAGGCGTTTGGCCGGCACCAGCGTCGGGTGCACGCGCAGCTCGATGCCCTCGGCGCGGCGCTTCGTGATGCCCAGCAGCTTGATACGGTAACCGAGCTGCTCGGCATAGCGGATGTCGGCCGGGTTGAGTTTGGTGATGCCTTCGACGTGCGCCTTGTCGAACTGCACCGGCGTGCCGAACGCGATAGCGCTCATGATCGTCACTTTGTGGGCCGCGTCCACGCCTTCGATGTCGAAGGTCGGGTCGGCTTCGGCGTAGCCCAGGCGCTGCGCTTCCTTCAATACCACGTCGAAGTCCAGGCCCTTGGCACGCATCTCCGAGAGAATGAAGTTGGTGGTGCCGTTAATGATCCCGGCGATCCACTCGATGCGGTTGGCGGTCAGGCCCTCGCGCCGCGCCTTGATGATCGGAATGCCACCGGCCACGGCCGCCTCGAAGGCAACGACCACGCCCTTTTCGCGCGCCGCAGCGAAGATCTCTGTGCCATGCACTGCGAGCAGCGCCTTGTTGGCCGTGACCACGTGCTTGCCGGCGGCGATCGCTTCCATCACCAGCGTGCGCGCGATGCCGTAGCCACCGATCAGCTCGATCACGATGTCGATTTCGGGGTTGGCGATCACGAGCCGCGCGTCGCTGACGACCCGGGCCGAATCGCCGACGATGCCTTTGGCGCGCGCGGTATCGAGGTCGGCCACCATCGTCACGCGAATGCCGCGCCCTGCCCGGCGCTGGATCTCTTCCTGGTTGCGTTGCAGCACGTTGAACGTGCCGCTGCCCACGGTGCCAATGCCCAGCAGGCCTACTTGAATCGGTTTCATGGTGCGTGCCTCAGGGGCAGTCTCAAAAGGATCAGTGCGAGTGGCGTTTGCGGTAGTGCTCAAGGAAGCGCGCGATGCGGCCGATGGCTTCCGTCAGATCGTCGGAATTCGGAAGGAAGACGATGCGAAAGTGGTCCGGCGTCTTCCAGTTGAAACCGGTGCCCTGCACGATCAGCACTTTCTGCTCCGACAGCAACTCGTACGCAAACTGCTGGTCGTCGACTACGGGATAGACCTTGGGGTCGAGCTTCGGGAACATGTAGAGCGCGGCTTTCGGCTTGACCACGCTGACGCCGGGGATCGCGCTCAGCAGCTCGTAGGCCAGATCGCGCTGGCGGCACAGGCGCCCGGTCGGCGCGACCAGGTCATTGATGCTCTGGTAACCGCCCAGCGCCGTCTGGATCGCCAGCTGCCCTGGCGTGTTCGCGCACAACCGCAACGACGAGAGCATGTTCAGCCCCTCGATGTAGTCGCGCGCATGGCGCTTCTCGCCCGAGACCACCATCCAGCCGGCGCGGTAACCGCACGAGCGGTAGTTCTTCGACAAGCCGTTGTAGGTCACGAACAGCACGTCGTCGGCCAGCGACGACATGCTGGTGTGCTTGTGCTCGTCGTACACCGTCTTGTCGTAGATCTCGTCGGCGAAGATCACCAGTTCGTGCTGGCGCGCGAGCTCGATGATCTCGAGCAGCACACTGTTCGGGTACAACGCGCCGGTCGGGTTGTTGGGGTTGATGACGACAATGCCGCGGGTGCGCGGCGTGATCTTGGCCTTCATGTCGGCCACGTCGGGCATCCAGTCGGAGGCTTCGTCGCAGACGTAGTGCACCGGCTTGCCTCCCGAGAGGCCGACCACAGCGGTGTAGAGCGGGAAGTCGGGGGACGGGATCAGCACCTCGTCGCCGTCGTTGAGCAGCGCGCTCATGCTCATGGCGATCAGCTCTGACGCGCCGTTGCCGAGGTACACGTCGTCCAGCGTCACACCGCGCACACCCTGCTGCTGGGTGCGGTGCACCACCGCCTTGCGCGGCGCGAACAAGCCCTTCGAGTCGGTGTAACCGGCCGCGTGCGGGATGTTGCGGATCATGTCCTGCACGATCTCGTCCGGCGGCTCCAGGCCGAACTCGGCCACGTTGCCGATGTTCAGCTTGATGATCTTGTGGCCCTCTTCTTCCATCTGGCGGGCCTTCTCCAGCACCGGCCCGCGGATGTCGTAGGCCACGTTGGCGAGCTTGGCTGACTTGACGACGGGTTTCAAAAGAGGCACTCCTGACGCCGGTTGCGGCTGCAAAACCTACAATTTAACCACAGGGGTATTGCCGCTTGAGGGTGGCTCGCCCGGCCAGAGCGCCTAACCGGACACCTACGCACCCATGAAACTGCAAGCGGATCGCATCGAAGGCCAGAACGCCATCGCCCGTCACGGCCCCGGCGGCGTGATCGTCAACGGCACCGAACACCGCCGCAGCATGCTTGTGCCCTGGCGCGGCGCCGTCGTGCCCTGGCCGGTGGCCGAATTCGACGCGTTGACCGAAGCCCACTTCGCCAGCCTGGCTGAAATGAAGCCCGAGCTGGTGATCTTCGGCTCGGGCAGCCGGATCCGGTTCGTGCGCCCGGCCTTGCTGCGGCCGCTGATGGAACGGCGCATCGGCATCGAGACCATGGACACGGCGGCGGCCTGCCGCACCTACAACGTGCTGCTCGCCGAGGGCCGTTCGGTGCTGGCGGCCTTGCTGTTCGAGACCGCGGCATCACCCGACGGTGGGGGTTGAGGCCCGCGTCGGCGAGCCACGCGCAGCGTTTATAATCTGCGGCCAGGCCAGTACCGGCGCCAAAGCAACCAAACAGAATACTCCATGACGCCAGCCCTCAATAAACCTCTCCCGGAATTTGAAGCGCTTGCAACCGGTGGCGTGAAGTTCACGCCCCAGGCATTCGCCGGCAAGATCGTCGTTCTGTATTTCTATCCCAAGGACAACACCCCCGGCTGCACCACCGAAGCGATGCAGTTTCGCGATCACCACAAGGAGTTCGTGAAGGCCGGGGCCGTGGTGTTCGGCGTGTCGCGCGACAACATGGCTTCGCACGACAAGTTCAAGCAGAACCTCGAACTGCCGTTCGAGCTGATCGCCGACACCTCTACAAAGGTTATCTCACCCATCCGGATCCAACTGTATTCATTCAGGCGGCGACGGACCTCCGCGGCATGTCGATGGATGCGGTGTTTCCAAATCAGCGGAACTTCTTTGATGCGCTCGATCCGCCACTGCCGGCAAAACCAGGATCTGTCATCGTTGACGTCATGCGTTGTCGCGATGACCGTTCTGACGTCTCCGGCATCGTCACTTGGCTCGAACGGAGCCCAGAGCAGCCGGTGG
>JAYVTD010000142.1:0-2852 GCA_043774765.1 Rhizobacter sp.
AGCGGCAGCAGGCTCTGGATCAGCAGGATCGTCCAGATCGAATCGCTGCGCGACTGCTTGCGCGCAAACAGCATCACGAACGCGAACGACACCGCGGCGACCGCGGCGCTGAGCATGCCGAGCAGCCGCGCTGTGCTCTTGCCGTCCAGCCCGGCTTGCAGCTCCGGCCAGAGCGAGATCGACACGCCCGCGAGGCCGAGCGCCAGCGCGGCCCAGATCGACGGCGCCGGGCGCTCGTTCAGCACCGGAATCGCCAGCACCGAAACGAAGATCGGCGCGAGGTACGAGATCGTCACCGCCAGCGCGAGCGGCAGCTGCGTCAGTGCATGAAAGTAGCCGACCAGCGAGACCAGCAGGAACAGGCTGCGCACGACATGCAATCGCCACGCGGCGCGCTCCGGCAAAGCCGAACGTTTCCACGCCCAAAGCAGCAGCGCAAACACGCTGCCGCCGGCAAAGCGGAAGAAGCTGAGCTGGAGCGCGTCGTAGCGGGGAGTCATCAGCTTGATCACGCCGTCCATGCTGACGAAGCTGGCGGCGGCCAGCGCGCCGGCGAGCAGGGGCAGGGCGTTGCTGTGCGGAGCGCTGGTTTTGGATTGGTCGACAGGCATCGCCTGAGTCTAGTTGCGCGGCGCCAGCGAGCCGGAAGTGCCGTCGCGGTGGTCTATAATTTGCAGGCTTATCCCTAACCCACCCGCCCAGCGAAACACACGATGTTTGCTGAGGAGAACCAGCAAGGTTCCCCCAAGGAACCCGGCCAAGTTTCCTCCAGAGAAGCCCCAGGTTTTCTCACCGGTTTCAAGCTCCAAGAGCCCACGCTCGAATGGGCTGAGCTGGGCGCGCATAACACGGAGATTCCCGGTGCCGCCGCTACTGCTGTCCCCCCAAGCCCAGGCTGTCCTGGCACTCGCAGACGGCACGGTGTTCCAGGGCATTTCGATCGGCGCTCCCGGCCTCACCGTGGGCGAGGTGGTGTTCAACACCGCGCTCACCGGTTACCAGGAAATCCTGACCGACCCGAGCTATTGCCGCCAGATCGTCACGCTGACCTACCCGCACATCGGCAGCTACGGCATCAGCGCCGAAGACGTCGAAGCGAAAAAAGTGTTCGCCGCCGGCCTCGTGATCAAGGACCTGCCGCTGCTCGCCTCGAATTTCCGCAGCAACATGACGCTGGCTGAATACCTGAAGCGTGAAGGCACGGTCGCCATCGCCAACATCGACACTAGGCGCCTGACGCGCGTGCTGCGAACGGCGGGTGCGCAGAACGGCTGCATCCTGACTTTGCCGCTGGGCGAGGCGATGACGGCCACGCACATCGCTGATGCAACGGCCAAGGCGAAGGCCGCACCAAGCATGAGCGGGCTCGATCTGGCCAGGGTCGTCAGCGAGCGCGAGCCCTACGAATGGACCGAGACCGAGTGGGCACTCGAGACCGGCTACGGTACGCTGAAAGCGCCGAAGTTCCACGTGGTCGCCTATGACTTCGGCGTCAAGCGCAACATCCTGCGAATGCTGGCGAGCCGTGGCTGCAAGGTCACGGTGGTACCGGCGCAGACGCCCGCCGCCGCGGTGCTCGAACTCAAGCCCGACGGCATCTTCCTGAGCAACGGCCCGGGCGACCCGGAACCTTGCGACTACGCTATCGCTGCCACGCGCGAGCTGGTCGAAACCGGCATCCCGACCTTCGGCATCTGCCTCGGTCACCAGATCCTGGCGCTCGCCTCGGGTGCGAAGACCTTCAAGATGAAGTTCGGCCACCACGGCGCCAACCACCCGGTGAAAGATCTCGACGACGGACGCGTCAGCATCACGAGCCAGAACCACGGTTTCGCGGTCGACGAATCGAGCCTGCCGGCGAACCTGCGGCCCACCCACGTGTCGCTCTTCGACGGCACGCTGCAGGGTCTGGCGCGCACCGACAAGCCGGCGTTCTGTTTCCAGGGCCACCCGGAAGCGTCGCCCGGCCCGCACGACATTTCCTACCTGTTCGACCGCTTCACTGCGCTGATGGCAACCCACACGGAGAAGAAGAATGCCTAAGCGCAGCGACCTCAAATCGATCCTGATCATCGGCGCAGGGCCGATCATCATCGGCCAGGCCTGCGAGTTCGACTACTCCGGCGCGCAGGCCTGCAAGGCGCTGCGCGAAGAAGGCTACAAGGTCATCCTCGTCAACAGCAACCCGGCGACGATCATGACCGACCCCGAGATGGCCGACGTGACCTACATCGAGCCGATCACCTGGCAGGTGGTCGAACGCATCATCGCCAAGGAGCGGCCCGACGCGGTGCTGCCGACGATGGGCGGGCAGACCGCGCTGAACTGCGCGCTCGACCTGCACAAGCACGGCGTCTTGGCGAAGTACGGCGTCGAGATGATCGGCGCGAACGAAAAGGCGATCGAGAAAGCCGAAGACCGGCTCAAGTTCAAGGACGCGATGACGGGCATCGGCCTGCACTCGGCGCGCTCGGGCATCGCCCACTCGATGGAAGACGCGCTGGCGGTGCAAAAGCGCATCACCGGGGTCATCGGCGGCACCGGGTTCCCGATGGTGGTGCGCCCGAGCTTCACGCTCGGCGGAACCGGCGGCGGCATCGCCTACAACCCGGAAGAATTCGAAGAGATTTGCAAGCGCGGCCTGGACCTGTCACCGACCAAGGAACTGCTGATCGAAGAGAGCCTGATCGGCTGGAAAGAGTTCGAGATGGAGGTGGTGCGCGACAGCAAGGACAACTGCATCATCGTCTGCGCGATCGAGAACCTCGACCCGATGGGCATCCACACCGGCGACTCGATCACGGTGGCGCCGGCGCAGACCTTGTCGGACAAGGAATACCAGTTGCTGCGCA
>JAYVTD010000143.1:0-2353 GCA_043774765.1 Rhizobacter sp.
GCGAGCGCCACCGCGTCGCCATGTTTGCCGCGGCTCGCATAGGTGATCGAATATCGCCCGCTGCGCGAGAGGTCATAAGCGCCGGTCAGTTCGACCGAATAGCTCAGGCTGGCACCCGGGTCGAGCCGGACCTTGTCTGCCGCTTCGGGTGCGGTGCGCTTGATCACCGGGCCGAGGTAGCGCACAGGTTGATCGTCGCGCGTGACCTTGAACAGCGCCGCTTCCAGTTCGTCCGAGGGCAATTGCCACTTCAGCAGCATCACCGGGTGGCGCGCGGTGTTGGTGACGGTCACGTCGACGACCACATCGACATCGCCGCTGAGCACCGGGTTCGGCACCGACAGCCGCACGTCGATTTCGCTGCGCGGCGCGGCCTGGGCGCCGAGCGCCGCCGCCAGAACGGCAAACGCCATGAACCATTTTGCGGAACGTTTCATCGTGGACTCCTGTGGGTGAAGAAGAAAAACGTGAGGGTTCAGCCGCCGTCTAACGTTTCGGCGGCACGAAACCCGGCATGCCGGGGAACAGCGCTCCGGCCTGTTTGGCCATCTGTTCCTGCATCTGCGCGAACATGTTGCGCGACTGCTCCATGTAGTTGCCCATCAGCCCCTGCACCACCGGCGCCTGGCCGTTGAGGAACTGCGTCCACAGCTCGGGGTTCTGCGCGGCAGGGTCGTACAGGCCCTTCGACTGCTCGGCCAGCCGCGCCTGGATGTCGGTGAAGGTCTGCAGGTTTTTCTCAAGGTAAGAACCCATCATGCCCTGCATCGCGTGGCCGTAGAACCGGATCAGCTGCGACAACATCGGCGCCGAGAAGATCGGCACGCCACCGGTTTCTTCTTCGAGAATGATTTGCAGCAGGATGCTGCGGGTGAGGTCTTCGCCAGTCTTGGCGTCGCGCACCTCGAAGCGTTCGCCCGTCAGCACCATGGCCTTCACGTCGGCCAGCGTGATGTAGCTGCTCAGCTGCGTGTCGTACAGGCGCCGGTTCGGGTACTTCTTGAGGATGCGCGGGCCGGCGCTCGTGATGGCGGCGGGCTCGGCGCCGGGTTCGGAGAGAGCTTGTGCTTTGCCGGCGCGGCGGGTCTGGGCCATTGAAGAAACCTCGTTTGTGCAACTGCACAATCATTCTAGGAGTGTGGCTCAGGCGCCTTCGGAGGGTTTCCCCTCTCGGCAGCTGCAGCCCGCGGCCTGGCGTTCAAGCCGCGCGCTTGGCCACCAGCGTCAGGATGTCGTAGCTGGCGACCAGCTCGCCGCTCTGGTTCGTCACTTCCACGTCCCACGCGACCACGCCCTGCCCTTGCCCGTTCGCATCCTTCTTGTTGCGGTCGGTCTTGCGCTTGCAGGTGAGGCGCGCGCGGATCGTGTCGCCGATGCCCACCGGTTTGACGAAGCGCAAGGTGTCGAGCCCGTAGTTCGCGAGCACCGGGCCGGGTGCCGGCGAGACGAACAATCCCGCCGCCGCCGACAGCACGAAATAACCGTGCGCGATGCGTTTACCGAACGGCGACTCTTTTGCCGCCACTTCGTCGAAGTGCATGTAGAAGTAGTCGCCCGAAACACCGCCGAAGTTCACGAGGTCGGCTTCGCTCACGGTGCGCCGGTGCGTCAGCAGCGAGTCGCCGATCTGGAGTTCTTCGAAGTGCTTGCGGAACGGGTGGGTGCCGCTTTCGTGCAGCGTCGCGCCGCGCACGTGTTCACCCGTCACCGCCGCCAGCATCGTCGGCGAACCCTGCAGCGCCGCGCGTTGCAGGTAGTGCTTCACGGCGCGGATGCCACCCAGCTCTTCGCCACCACCGGCGCGGCCCGGGCCGCCGTGCTTGAGCTGCGGCAGCGGCGAGCCGTGGCCGGTGGATTCGACCGCAGCCTCACGGTCGAGGATCAACAAGCGGCCGTGCCACGCGGCAGCCACCGGAATGGCCTTCGCCGCCACCTTCGGGTCGTGCGTGACCAGCGTGCCGACAAGGCTGCCCTTGCCGCGCGCGGCGAGCGCCAGCGCTTCGTCGAGATCGTCGTAGGGCATCAGCGTGCTGACCGGGCCGAAGGCTTCCACGTCGTGCACCGCGCTGTTGCGCGAGGCGTCGCGGCACAGCAGCAGCGTGGGCGCGAAAAACGCACCGCCCGCCACGCCTTCGCCGACCGGCGCAAAGCCGTCGGCCGCGCCGAACACGATCTCGTTGCCGTGCGACAGCAAGGCCAAACGCTCGGCGACGTCACGCTGCTGGTCTTTGGAGGCGAGCGCGCCCATGCGCACCCCTTCGAGCGAAGGGTCGCCAACCTTGACCTTCGACAAGCGCTCGCGCAACTTGCTCGCCACCGCATCGATGTGCTGGCGCGGCACGATCGCGCGCCG
>JAYVTD010000144.1:0-3821 GCA_043774765.1 Rhizobacter sp.
GGATCGACCGCTCGGGCACCGGTTGCGCTGGTGAATCCCGATCCCTCACCGGTGCACCGCGCGGAGCAGCCGGTCGGCCGAAGGCAGGGCCTCGTCACCCCCCAGTTCCATCGCCACCTGCGTGCACACGGCCCTGCACAGGGTGGCGACACGCTCGCTCTGCAACTTGTAGTAGATCTGGGTGCCTTCGCGCCGCTTGCCCAGGACACCGGCGCGGTAGAGCGTCGCGAGGTGCTGGGACATGTTGGGCTGCGTCGTGTCGATCTGGGCGAGCAGGTCGGACACATTGCGTTCGCCATGGCACACGGCGCTGATGATCTTCAGGCGCACCGGTGTCGACAGCAGGCCGAACAGCTCGGCTGCCGATTCGAAGACCAGATCTTCTTCGCTGCTGTCTGCCATGGAATCTCCGCTGAAACTTGCCAGGCCATCACTGTATCAGCACACGCCGATAATGACAGCCCCAACGGTCGCTTGAATTGATCGTGGTGGCGGCTCGATCCGGGGCGCCGAGACAGCGGCGTCGTGTCGAAAGGGGCGTGCCCGCCATCACTTCGCCTGTTGTTCCATCAGCAGGTAGGTGTTGTAGGCATTGATCCGGTTGGCCGCGCGGAACAGCGGCAGGCCTTTGAACCTGGACCAATCGACCTGTGCATAGGCGTCCTCGAAGGGCTCGAGCTTGGCCGCTGCGTCACCCATGCTCTTGCGCAAAAAGACGAGGTAGTCGCGCGTCAGTTCGAGGTCGCGCACCGGATCGCTCGAGACCGGCCCGTGGCCCGGCACGATGATGCCTGGCCGCAAGGCGATCAAACCGGAGAGGGCGTCGATCCAGCCACGGCTGTCGGCCTGACCGACGAAGGGGATGCGGCCTCGAAAGACCAGGTCGCCTGCGAACAGCACCTGCGAACGCTCTGCGTAGACGACCAGATCCTCCGGCGTGTGGGCCGGGCCGACATGCCGGATGTGCAGCTTCTCGCCGCCGATTTCGAGCACCGTGTCGGCATCGAGCCACCGGTCCGCCGGAACCAGCCGCGTGCGTTCGTCGATCCAGGGAAACAATTCCTGGCGGCTCGCTTCGAGCCGGCGTTGTGCGGTGTCGGAGTTGAGGTATTCGAGACCCTCGCGGTGGGCAATGACTGTCGCCCCCAGGTCCTTCAGGACCTGCAGGCCGTAGATGTGGTCGGCGTGGTAGTGCGTGACGATCACGTAGCGAATCGGTTGTGTGGTGACCTTGCGCACCGCGGCCACCAGTTCTTCGGCGAGCGTCGGCGACCCCAGGGCATCGATCACGACCACCCCGTGGGGCGTGACGACGAAGCCGGCGTTGGAGATGAAGTTGCGGTTGGCGGCCGAGCCGAGCGCGGCTTCACCCTGAACGAACCAGGCTGCGCCGGCCACCTGCCGGGCCGTGACGGGCTCGGCGGCGGCGAACGCCGCGGCAAGCGACAGGCCGACCAAGACGAGCACGTTGCGGGAACGACACTGGCCGAAGCTCATGAAAGGCATCTTTTGTCAGGGAATACGTTGGATTTGCATAGACGAATATAAGCCGAAAATGTTTTGAATCCGGCAGGGCTTGCCCAGGGCTATGCTCCCCTGCTGGCCAGCGCCCGGCCCAACATCAGGAGACACCGCGATGAAAACTTGGATGATCGCCGCAGGCTTGGCCGCCGGTTCGATGGGCGCGCAAGCCCAAGACGCCAACCTCGCCCGCAACCTGGCCGCCACCTGCGCCAACTGCCACGGCACCAACGGCAACGCGCGTGGCGACATGAAGCCGCTGGCCGGCTTGCCTGCCGACAAGATCATCGCCCTGGTGGCCGACTACAAGAGTGGTGCGCAGCCGGCGACGATCATGCACCAGATCGCCAAGGGCTACACCGACGAGCAGATCAGGCTGGTTGCGGGCTACTTCGCTGCCCAGCAGCCGAAGAAGTGAAAGAGGGTCACGCCGAATGAACACCAACCCGAAAAGTTTCGAGTCCAGCCGCCGCCACCTGTTGACGGCGGGCGCTGCCTGGGGCGGCCTGGCGCTGGCCGGCTGCGCGAGCACGTCGTCGGGCCCGTCGCTGGGCCGCGTCGTCGTCATCGGCGGCGGCTTCGGCGGCAGCACCGCGGCGCGCTACCTGCGCATGTGGGGCGGCAACGTCGATGTCACGCTCGTCGAGCGCAACCCGCAGTTCGTCTCATGCCCGATTTCCAACCTGGTCGTCGGCGGCTTCAAGCAGATGGCCGACATCACGCGCGGCTACGAAGGCCTGTCCGCGATGGGCGTGAAGGTGGTGCAGGGCGAAGTCACGGCCATCGATGCCGCGGCGAAGAAGCTGCGCCTGGCCAGCGGCGCCGAGCTCGGCTACGACCGGCTCATCGTCTCACCCGGCATCGACTTCATGACCGAGCAGATCGGGGGCCTGGCCGCGGCGTTCGACAGCGGCCGTCTGGTGCACGGCTGGAAGGCCGGGCCGCAGACGATGGCCTTGCGCAAGCAGTTGACCGACATGCCCGATGGCGGCGTCTACGCCATCTCGATTCCCAAGGTGCCGTACCGTTGTCCGCCCGGGCCTTACGAGCGCGCCTGCATGGTGGCCGCCTACCTCAAGGAAACGAAGCCGCGCAGCAAGGTGCTGGTGCTCGACGCCAACCCGGAGGTGCAGTCCAAGAAAGCTCTGTTCGAGCGCGCCTTCGCGCAGCACTACAAGGGCATCCTCGAGTACCGGCCCAACGCCGAGCTCAAGGAGGTGAGCGGCAACCTGGCCAAGTTCGAGTTCGAGGACGTCAAGGCCGACGTGCTCAACGTGGTGCCGCCGCAGCGCGCCGCCGACCTGGCGCGCACGGCGGGTCTGGTGAACATCAACAACCGCTGGGCCGGCGTGAACTGGCTGACGATGGAGTCCACCGCCATGCCCGGCATCCACGTGCTGGGCGACGCCACGTTCCCGGCGGCGCTGATGCCCAAGTCGGGCCACATGGCCAACCAGCATGCCAAGGTGGCGGCTGCGGCGGTGATCCAGTTGCTCAAGGGCGAGGCCGTCAACCCGACGCCCGTGGTGATGAACACCTGCTACAGCTTCGTCACCGCGAAAGACGTGATCCACGTGGCTTCGGTGCATCAGTACGATGCCACCGAGAAGACCTTCAAGCCCGTGGCTGGCTCCGGCGGTGTCTCTGCCGCGGCGAGCCAGATCGAAGGGCGCTACGCGCTCTCGTGGGCTGACAACATCTGGAACGACATGCTCGGGTGAGCCCGTGGCGGCCGGGCTTCAGGCGGCGGCACGGGTGGCCGAGAGGGCCGGGTCGGCTCCGGGAACGGCCTGATCGATCGTGCCCGTGGGGCGCTGGTCGACCAGGCGGTCCGTGAGCGCCGCAGCGGCCCACATGGCACACAGTGTGACCCACGACGTGGCCGTGAAGACCGCCGCGCCCGACAAACCGGCGCCGACCGCGCAGCCGCCGGCGAGCATGCCGCCGAAGCCCATGCACACGGCGCCCACGATGTAGCGGCGCATGCTCGCGCCACCCTGGAAGCCTTCGAGCTTGAGCTCGCCGAACAGCGCGGCGGCCAGGAAGGAACCGAGAAACACGCCCGGCACCAGACCCAGGTCGAACGAGACCGGCTTGTCGGTGACGAAGAGCACGCGGTTGAGCACCTCGGCCGACGGCCCGGTGAAGCTCAGCGCCTGAATCGGATGCGGATCGAAGCCCACCGTCGAGACCGCATAGGTCAGCCACCAGGCACCAGCGATCGTCAGGCCGACACCGATCGCGCCGGCCCAGCCCCAGGGCGGTACGTGCTGGCGCCGCGCCCACACCACGGCGGCCAC
>JAYVTD010000145.1:0-5484 GCA_043774765.1 Rhizobacter sp.
TTCCAGCTGAATTCGAACACGTAGCGGGCCAGCGCCCAGCCCACGGCCATGGCCGCGCCCGAGGCCAGCACCCCGGCGAGCGCGCCGACGCCGAGCAACTCGGCGCGCTGCACCTGCGCCAGCAGCTTGCCGCTGGCGCCGAGCGCGCGCATCACCGCGAACTCGCGCGAACGCGCCTCGCGCGTGGCCGTGACGGCGGCGAACAGCACCACCAGACCGGCCGCGAGCGTGAAACCGAACAGGAACTCGACCGCGCGCACGACCTGGTCGAGCACCCGCTGAATCTGCGCGATCGAGGCCGACACGTCGATGCTGGTAATGTTCGGAAATTCGCGGCTGAGCGCGTTGTCGAAGCCCGCGCTCTGCGGCGTGCCCTCGGGCGCACGGTAGGCAGCGATGTAGCTCACGGGCACGTCGGCCATCGCCGCGGTCGGGAATATCACGAAGAAGTTGACACGCATCGAACTCCAGTCGACCTTGCGCAGGCTCGTGATGCGGCCTTCGGCCGAGGTGCCGCCGATGTCGAAGCGCATCACATCACCGAGCTTCAGGCCGAGCGTCTGCGCGAGGCCTTCTTCGACGCTCACGGCGTTGGCCTCGTCGGCGACCCAGCGGCCGGCCACGACCTCGTTGTGCGGCGGCAGCACGGCATCGTGGCTGAGATTGAACTCGCGGTCGAGCAGGCGCTTGGCGCGCTCGTCGAGCATGCTGTCGGGCTTGACCGCGGTGTCGTTGACGGCCAGCAGCCGGCCACGAATCATCGGGAACCAGTCGAAGCGCTGCACGCCCGCTTCGGTCAGCTTGTGCCGGAACGCATCGCCCTGATCGGGCTGCACGTTGATGACGAAGCGGTTCGGCGCGTCTTTCGGCGTGGCCTGGCGCCAGCTGCTGATCAGGTCGGTGCGCAGCAGCACCAGCAGCACCAGCGCCAGCAGGCCGACACTCAGTGCCGAGACCTGCAGCACCGCGAACGCCGGCCGCGCTGCGATCTGGCGCGTGGCCAGCACCAGCCAGCGTGGCGCGCGCGACTCCGGCACCAAGCGCTTGAGCAGCAACACCGCGAGCCACGACAACAACGCGAACAGCGCGATCGCGGCCGCGAAGCCCCCGACCGCGATCAGGCCGAGCTTGAGGTCGCTGGACACCGCCATCAACAAGGCGACGAAACCCAGCGCGCCGGCCGCGAGCACCGCGATCGAGGCCGGTTTGAGGGCACCCACGTCGCGCCGGATCACACGCAGCGGCGGCACCTGCGCGAGCTGCAGCACCGGCGGCAAACCGAAACCCATCAGCAGCGTGAAGCCCACGCCCACGCCGAACAGCGCCGGCCACAAACTCGGCGCCGGCAACGATGCCGCCACCAACCCGGCCAGCAGCCAAACGAACACGTAGTGCACCACGAAGCCGAGCAGCACGCCGACCAGGCTCGCGATCAGGCCGACGCAGCCGAACTCGATCAGGTACTGCAGCGCGATGCTTCGCTGCGGCAGGCCGAGCACGCGCAGCATCGCGCAGTCGTCGAGATGCCGGCTCGCAAAGTCGCGTGAGGCGATGCCCACCGCCACCGCTGCCAGCAGCGCCGACAGCAAGGCCACGAGGTTCAGGAACTTGGCGGCGCGGTCGAGCGTCTGGCGCATTTCAGGCCGGCCGCTGGCGAGCGACTCGACCCGCAGGCCGCGCAAGGCTTCGCTCTTGATCTGCGCTTCTGCCCATTCGACGAACTGGCGCACTGGTGCTTCGCTGTTGCCCTTGGCGGCCACCGCGAGATGGTAGTTCACGCGGCTGGCGGGTTGCACCAGGCCGGTGGCCGGCAGGTCGGCCAGGTTCAGCATCACCCGCGGCGCAAAGCTCGAAAATCCCGAGCCGCGGTCGGGCTCGATCACGATCAGCCGTTCGATGCGCAGGCCGGTGTCACCGAGCAGCAGCGTGTCGCCCACCTGCAGGTCGAGCGCCGAGAGCAGCGCCGGATCGACCCAGACCTTGCCCGGTCCCGGGCCGCGCGCCAGCGCCACTTCGGCCGTGCCGGCGCCTTCGTTGACCTGCAGCTTGCCACGCAGCGGGTAAGCGTCGCTGACGGCCTTGACCGTGACCAGCCGTGAGGCACCGCCCTTGTCGTCGGGCGCGCGGCCCATGCTGGGGAAGGTGGCGGTGTTGGCGGTCAGCAAGCCCAGCTCCAGGGCCTTTGCCGCGAACGCGGGCGGCGCGGGCTGGTCGGCCGAGATCAGCGCGTCGCCACCCAACATCTGCCGTGCATCGCGCGCCAGGCCGCCGTTGATGCGGTCAGCAAAAAAACCGACCGCGCTGAGCGCGGCCACCGCGAGCATCACCGCCACCACCAGCAGGCGCAGTTCGCCGGCCCGAAAGTCGCGCGCCATCTGGCGGGTGGCCAGGCGCCAGAGCGAGGGCGGTCGGGGTGCGGGCAAAGCAGGCGTGTTCATGCCCGGAACTTACACGACTCGCCACCCGGCGGCCGGCGCCGGGGCTTTGGCGCCGCCGGCGCTGAACGCTGCGTGCAAGCGGCTCGAACGACAGGGTCATTGCACGGTGCTGTAATGCAGTTCATGAACACCGCCCTGCCCCCCGTCTTCGTTTCCCACGGCTCGCCGATGATCGCGCTGGAACCCGGCGCGGCCGGCGCCTTCATGCAGCGGCTCGGCCCGGCGATCAACAAAGCCTTCGGCCGCCCGAAGGCCATCCTCGCGATCTCGGCCCACACCGCCGCGCGTGCGCCGGTGCTGCTGGCGGCACCGCGCCACGAAGCGGTTTACGACTTCGGCAATTTCGACCCCAAGCTCTTCACGCTGCGTTACGACGTGCCCGGCGCGCCGGCGCTGGCCGAGCGTGCGGCGGCGCTGCTGGGCGCGGCGTCGATCCCGGTGCAGGTGGTTCCCGAAGGCGGGCTCGACCACGGCATCTGGACGGCGCTGCGTTACCTCTACCCGGCTGCCGACATCCCCGTACTTCCCCTGGCTTTCGTGCCCGACCAGAGCCCGGCGCAGCAGTTCGCGCTCGGCGAGGCGCTGACCACGCTGGCGAACGACGGTGTGCTCGTGCTCGGCACCGGCAGCATCACGCACAACCTGCGGCGCGCGTTTTCCGGCGGCCTGAACGGCCCGCGCGGGCGGCCCGAAATCCCCGAGAGCAAGGCGTTTCGCGACTGGATGAACGCACGCGGCACGGCGCTCGACTGGAACGCGCTGCTCGCCTACCGCAGCCTGGCACCGCACGCCGTCGACATGCACCCGACCGACGAGCACCTGCTGCCATGGTTCGTGGCCGCCGGCGCCGGTGGGCGTGCAGACGCGCCGCTGCGCCTGCACGACAGCGTGGAGCTGGCCTGCATCGGCATGGACGCTTACGCTTTCGGACCACTCGCAGCGCGGCTCGCCGAGCAGCTCGAACCCGCGATGGCCGGGTGATCGACGGATGGAGGTTTCCCCGACCACCACTGCCAACCCGCTGTTGCTGACCGCGCGGCTGCGGCTGGTGGCGGCCGACGAAAAGCTCGCAGCGGCGATCGCCGACTTTCACGTGCGCAACCAGGCCCACCTGGCGCCCTGGGACCCGCCCGCTCCGCACGACGCCCTGACCGCGGCGGCTCAGGTTCAACGCCTGCGCGAAAGCGCAGCAGCGTTCGTCGCCGGCACGGCCTACCGCTACCTGCTGCAACCGATCGGCGACAGCTCGCGCGTGATCGGCAGCGTGCACTTCTCGAACATCGCACGCGGCCCGTTCCAGAGCTGCACGCTGGGCTACGCGCTCGACCAGGCATACGAAGGCCAGGCCTTCATGACCGAAGCGCTACGCTGCGCCATTGCCGAGATGTTCGCGCCGCACATCAACCTGCACCGCATCCAGGCCGGCTTCCAGCCCGAGAACTGGCGCAGCGCCGAGGTGCTCAAGCGCCTCGGTTTCCACGAAGAAGGCCTGTGCCCCGACTACCTCTTCATCGACGGCCAGTGGCGTGTGCACCGGCTGGTGGCGCTGCTGAACAAAGGCTTCGTCACGCCCACGGCGTGGAGCCCGCTGGCCTGAACCTCAGGGTTTCGGCACCGCGCCGACCACGCCCTGCACGAACCAGTTCATCGTGGCGATCGACGCGTCGTCGAGCGCACCCTGCGCCAAGCGCACACGCCCTTCGTTGTCGGTCAACGGTCCCGTGAAGGGCTTGAAGCTGCCCGCGACGATGGCCTTGCGGCGCGCTTCGACCAGCGACTGCACCGGCGCAGGCACGTCGGCGCTGACCGCGCTCAGCTGCACCAGCCCGTCTTTCATGCCACCCAAGACGGGCTGCGGTTTCCAGGTGCCGGCCAATACCGCGTTCGCCACCTGCGTGTAGTAGCCGCCCCAGTGGTGGGTGACGGCAGCGAGCTGCGCGTCGGGCGCAAACTTGCGCATGTCGCTCTGGTAGGCGATGGCGCGCACGCCCTTGTCCTTGAAGTTCGCCTGCGCGGTCTGCGGCACGGCCGGCGAACCGCTGTGGTTGGTCAGCACGTCGGCACCCTGGTTGACCAGCGTCTGCGCCGCTTCACGCTCACGCGCCGGGTCGAACCAGGTGTTGAGCCAGAGCACGCGCACCTCGGCTTTCGGGTTGGCTTCGCGCATGCCGAGCGTGAAGGCGTTGATGCCCTGCACGACCTCGGGCACAGGAAAGCCGGCGACGTAACCGGCGATGCCGCTCTTGCTGCTCTTGCCCGCCAGCAGGCCGGCGAGGTAACGGGCTTCGTAGTAGCGCGCGTTGTAGGTGTTGAGGTTGGCGGCGGTCTTGTAACCACCGGCATGTTCGAACTTCACGTTCGGGAACTCGGCGGCCACGCGCAGCGCCGGCTCGAGGTAACCGAAGCTGGTGGCGAAGATCAGCTGGTGCCCTTGCGCCGCCAGGTCGCGCATCACACGCTCTGAGTCGGCGCCTTCGGCGACCGATTCGACGGCCGTGCTGACGACCCTGTCGCCGAGCGCTTTCTGCATCAAAAGCCGGCCCTGTTCGTGCTGGAAAGACCAGCCGGCTTCGCCGATCGGGCTGACGTAGACGAACGCGATCTTGAGCGGCGGTTTGGGCGGCGCCTGGGTCTGTGCACTTGAAGTGGATGCCGAAAAGGCAAACATCGCAGCCAGCAGTCTCAAGATAAGAGACAGCACGCTGGCGCGGACGAGGTTTTTGCACATGGTGTTCCTCTACATGGCCCCGATGGAAAGTTCGAGCCACGCGGGGGCACGCGACTGGCTCGGGCGCGATTGTCTCAGACGATCCTGCGCCTCAAAGAGCCCGGCCAGGTTCCGACTACTTGCGAATCGTTCTCATTTGCACTAAGATGACTGCAAGACGAATTTCTGGAGAACGGCATGGCGCACCGCCCCGCGAACATCGAAGAACACGAGCTGCCCGGCATCGAGGCGGTGCTCGCCGGTACGCTGGCATTGATGACCGGCTACAGCCAGGCGCTGCAGGCCGAACTCGCCCCGCAGCACCGCGTGAAGATGGGC
>JAYVTD010000146.1:0-4526 GCA_043774765.1 Rhizobacter sp.
TGCCACGGCGAAGTAGGCTTTCAGCGCGTCGACCTTGGCGCCGGTAGCGGTGCTCGCGTCGAGCGCGTTGAAGAGCTGGGCGAAGGCCTTCATCGCGCGGCGGCGGGCGTTTCAGCGGCCATGCTTTCACGGGCCTCTTCACTCGCTTCCTGTTCGTCGCCGTATTCGGTGCTGAACGATCCGGCCTCCAGGCCCTGCTCGGCCAGCCAGCGTTTCATGACGCTTTCGTAGCCGTGCGTCACGATCACACGCTGCGCGCCGGTGGCGGCGATGGCGCGCTGCAGGCCCGGCCAGTCGGCATGGTCGCTGAGCACGAAGCCGCGGTCGACGGCACGGCGCCGGCGCGCGCCACGCAGCTGCATCCAGCCGCTCGCGAAAGCGTCGCTGAAGTCGCCCAGGCGCTGCGTCCAGACCGAGTTCTGCACCGAAGGCGGCGCGATCACGAGAGCGCGCTTGAAGCTTGCCTTGTCTCTGACTTCGGAGACAAGCTGCGTTGCAGGCAGCGCCACGCCCGCCGCGCGGTAAGCCCGGTTCAGCGGCTCGACCGCACCGTGCACGAAGATCGGGCCGATGTTCGAGTCGACCCCGGCGAGGATGCGTTGCGCCTTGCCGAAGCTGTAACCCATCAACAGGCTGGCGCGGCCGGCCTCGGCGTTGGCCGACCACCAGCGGTCGATGTCGTTGAACAGCTCACGCTGCGGCGCCCAGCGGTAGATCGGCAGGCCGAAGGTGCTCTCGGTGATGAAGCAGTCGCAGCGCACCGGCTCGAATGGCGCGCAAGTGGGGTTGTCTTCGCGCGAATCAGCTTCGGCCCCGGCGACGAAATAGTCGCCCGACGCCACCCACACGCGCCCGCCGTGTTCGAGCCGCACCTGGGCCGAGCCGAGCACGTGGCCGGCCGGGTGCAGCGACAGGCGCACGCCGAAGTGGTCGATCGATTCGCCATACGGCAGCGTCTGCAGCGTGATGTCGCCCAGGCGCGAGCGCAGCACACCTTCGGCCGGTGCGGCGGCCAGGTAGGCCGTGTGGTCGCGCCGTGCGTGGTCGGCATGCGCGTGCGTGATCACGGCGCGGTCGACCGGGCGCCACGGGTCGATGTAGAAACCACCCGCCGGGCAGTACAGGCCCTCGGGGCGCTGCACGATCAGGTCGTCGGCCGGCATCGAGGCCATGGGCGGGCGAGGCGTCAGTAGCGCTTGCCGCTGACGAGCAGCAGCATGCGCATCACCCCGTAGGCGACCCAGGTGAGCGTGCGCGTGACGAGCGGCCGGCGCTCGTGCTCGGCCGGGTCGACGCGGCGGCCCTTGTGCTCGATCGCGTCGACCAGGTGCGTGCGCAGCTCGGTGGCAAAAATATCATCGCGCACGAAGACGTTGGCTTCGCGCGCGAGCAGCAGGCTCAGCGGGTCGAGGTTCGACGAGCCCACGGTGGCGAGCATGCCGTTGGCCGAGTCCATCACCGCGACCTTTGCGTGCAGGAAGCTCGGCTCGTATTCGATGATCCGGATACCGGCGTTCAGCATCACGCCGTAGACGGCGCGGCTGGCGTGGTACTGCATGAAGTACTCGTACTTCGCCTGCAGCAGCAGCGTGATGTGCACGCCGCGTTTGGCCGCGCGCAACAACGCGCGCTGCAGTTGCACGCCGGGTATGAAGTAGGCGTTGGCGATGAGGATCTCGCTTCGGGCCTGAGCGATCGCGACGCGGTAGATGCCCTCGATGCTGCGCCGGAAACGCACGTTGTCGCGCAGCACCAGCGAGGCCAGCGCACCGCGCCGCTCGCCCACCGTGTCGACGATCACGCTCGGGCCGCCGGCCGTGGCCATGTCGGTGCCGGCACGCGCCGCTGCGCGCACCGCCTTGAGTGCGCCCTCGAAGTCGCGCTCGCGCGCTTCGCGGGCCACCTGCAGGCGCGCCCACAGGCGCGTCATCGTGTCGTGCACGTCGGCCACGAGCGGGCCGGTGACCTGCACCGCGAAGTCGAAACGCGGCTGGTCGAGTTCGCCGTGGTTCGGATCGTAATAGTCGTCGAGCAGGTTGATGCCACCGCAGAACGCGGTTTCGCCGTCGACGACACAGAGCTTGCGGTGCATGCGGCGCCAGCGTTTGGGCAGCAGCAGTCGCCAGCCACGCGCCGGGTTGAACACGGCCCACTGCACCCCCGCCGCGCGCCAGCGCTGTTGCCACTCGGCCGGCACGTCGCCGGTGCCCACGCCGTCGACGACGACGCGCACCGCCACGCCGCGGGCGCCGGCCTGTTCGAGCGCTTCGGCCACCCCGAGCACGGCGCGGTCGAACACGAAGATGTAGGTTTCGAGCAGCACCTGGGCCCGCGCCTTCGAGATCGCCTCGATCAGCGCCGGGAACAAGGCGTCGCCGCCCTTGATCAGCTTGAGCCGGTGGTCGGGGCGAAACGCGCGGTTCATCGTGCCGCAGCGGTCACACGAGCGCCAGTTCGGCCACCAGCGGCAGATGGTCGGACATGCGCGCCCAGGCCACACCACGTGGCACCGAGGTCGACAGGCAACGCAGCCCGCGCATGTAGATGCGGTCCATCGAGAACACCGGCAGGCGCGACGGGAAGGTGTTGAAGCGCGCCGGAGGGTCGCCCTCGACGCGGGCGCGCTGCAGCTTGAACCCGTGCATCAGCTGGTCGAGCTTCTGGCCCCAATCGTTGAAGTCGCCGGCCACGATCAGCAACTCGTCGCTCGGCACTTCGGCCTCGATGAAGCGGGCGAGCCGCTCGACCTGGCGCACCCGGCTCGCGTGCATCAAACCGAAGTGGGCGACGATGGCGTGCACCAGCACGCCGTTCCAGTGCAC
Source organism: Rhizobacter sp. (assembly GCA_043774765.1). Taxonomy (GTDB): domain Bacteria; phylum Pseudomonadota; class Gammaproteobacteria; order Burkholderiales; family Burkholderiaceae_C; genus LMDS01. The sequence goes on from JAYVTD010000146.1 coordinate 2,823, forward strand.
CGGCACGTGCAGCAGGCCGCGCTGCTCGAAGCGGTGGTCGGACACGTCGTGGTGGCCGATGTCGCCCAGCGGCCAGCGCGACAGCAGCGCGTTGCCGTGCTCGCCGTGGCGCGTGGTGGCGTTGGTGCGGTAGGCCACGTCGTAACCTTCGGGCGCGAGGTAGTCGGCCTGCGGCATGCGCGGCCAGCCGATGTGGGTATCGGCGAAAAACTTCGCCTCGGCGCGGTTCAGCGAGCGCACCTCCTGCAGGAACACCAGGTCGGTGTCGAGCGCTTCGATGCCGAGCGCAAGGTTGTGGATCTCGAGCCGCTTGCGCGGGCCGACCCCGCGCACGCCCTTGTGGATGTTGTAGGTGGCCACCCGCAGCACATCGCTCGGGTGCTGGGTGGAATGGGTGTGGCCGTGGCTGTTGCGCATTCGGCTCAGTTCAACTCGGCCAGGCGCCGGATCGCTGCCGCGTTGGTCGGCGAAAAACACGCGTCGGCAGCGGCCTGCCAGCCGAGCCAGCGGTATCGAAGGTGCTCGCGCGGCGCGAGCTTGACCGAAACGTCGCGCGGCACCTGCAAGCCGAACACATGTTCGGTGTTGTGCCTGATGCCGGGGGCGTAACGGTGGCGCCAGACCGGGTAGATCTCGTAGACGCTGTGCATCTGCCAGTCACGCAGGTTCCGGGCCGGCACGTCGACGGAGCCGACCACGATGCCGGTTTCTTCGGCGACCTCGCGCACCGCCGTCTCCATGCACGGTTCGTCGACGCGGTCTTTCGAGCCGGTCACGCTTTGCCAAAAACCGGGTTTGTCGGCGCGCTCGATCAGCAGCACCTCCAACTCAGTGGTGTGGATCACGACGAGGACAGACTCGGGGATCTTGAAACGTTTGCCGGTGTTCATCAGATGCCGCTGACAACGGCGTCTAGCGCGCCGACGATGTCATGCGCGTGAGCCCGCAGAGACGCCACCTTCCGTTTAAGCAGCCTGGCGTCGATCGGGCCGGACTCCTGCGGAAGCAAGGTCACCGTGGAGCCAGCAATAGTGAACACAGGGCACAAACGGTGCGGCAGCGCCGCTGACGCAACCCGCGTTCGCGCAAGCGGAGCCACCAACCTCGACCCCAACCCACTCAGCAGGTCACTTTGCAGATCGACCAGAAACGGAATGTCGTCGCGCAGCCGCACGCTCGGATTCGGGTACACATCCCACTGCGCCACGGGCTTCACCAGCGCCGGAATTCTTCGTTCCAGAGCCCGTGCTTGTCGAAGCGCTCGTTCTGCTCGGCGATCCAGTCCTTGTACTTTTCGTTGAATTCACGGGTGCGCACCTTGGGCGACCGGCCCGCCTCGGCCTCGAGCAGCTCTTCGTAGCGCTCGCTCGACAGCACGACGCTGTGGCGCCGGCCCGCCTTTTCGATGAAGACGGGCGCGCGCTGCGCGTGTTCGAGCACGTGGCCCAGGCGGTTCTTGGCTTCGGTAGCGGTCATCTTCACGGTCGGCTCCAAGAAATTGGATTAGCCATTCTAGCCATGGAAGAACGGCGGTGCCGACTGCTGTTTCGGTTCGACCATTCGCGGCGACCGTGGGGGGTGGCAGGACAGAAAAAAGGGCGCCAGAATCGCGCCCTTTTTTTACCCTTCATCAACTCGCTGTCAACCCGCCACCTGCACGTTCCGCAAACGAATGTGCAGTTCTCGCAACTGCTTCTCGTCGAC
>JAYVTD010000147.1:0-6235 GCA_043774765.1 Rhizobacter sp.
GAAGACCGTCAGAGACGGTGATCCGAAGAAGACGGATCAGGAAGAACACGCACGTTCAGACCGGCTGGAAGAAGTCAAATTCAAGCCGGCGCCCACAGGGGGCGAATGCACAGGGAATGCGCTGTCGACTACGATCAGTCTGACGGCGGCGCGTGGCTGCACGGCACGCTTCGAGCTCTTGTTCACGCTGGCCGTGACCCGGTCCGGGACGGGCAACGGAACGGTGGCGAGTGCCCCTGCCGGCATCGACTGCGGCACCTCCTGCAGCGCCGAGTGGCTGTCCGGTTCGGCCGTGTCGCTGACGTCCAGTGCCGCCGACGGATCGAGCTTCGTCGGCTGGTCTGGCGATTGCAGCGGCAATGGTCCCGTGCTTGCAGTGGCGATGGCGGCCGCACGGAACTGCAATGCACAGTTCGACGTTTTGCCGCCCGCTCCGGTACAGCATGCGTTGTCGATCGCCAAGACCGGCGACGGCGGCGGCACGGTGACGAGCGCTCCGGCGGGCATCAACTGCGGTACGACCTGCACGGCCAACTTCAACCAAGGCACGGGCGTGACGCTGAGCGCCGCGCCAGCCGCGGGCTCCGGCTTCACCGGATGGTCGGGCGACTGTTCGGGCGCAGCGCCCACGACGTCGGTCGCCGTGTCTGCGCCGCGCAGTTGCGGCGCGAGCTTCCTGCTCCTGCCAGCGACGCCGACACTGCAGATCGCCTATGCCTTGAAGCGATTCGACTTCTCCTGGCCCGCGGCAGCCCGCGCGACGCACTACCGCCTGCTCGAGCAGGCGTCCACGGCCGCTGCGTTTGCCCAGCTCGGCGCTGACCTCACGCTCACCTCGACGAGCAAGGACATCGCGGTCCATCGTATCGATTGGCCCGCCATCGCCTACAAGCTGCAGGCCTGCAATGCAGCCGGGTGCAGCGAATCGGCCGTCGTCAGTGCCAGCCCCGGCATGCTGCCGACAATCGGGTACGTCAAGGCGTCCAACACCGGCGTCGCCGACGAGTTCGGATACAGCATGGCGCTGTCCGCCGACGGCAACACGATGGCCGTGGGCGCGCCCCAGGAGGACAGCAATGCCACCGGCATCGGCGGTGACCAGAGCAACAACGCGGCCACCCGGGCCGGAGCTGTCTACGTGTTCGCCCGTGTGAACGGCACCTGGGCGCAACAGGCGTATGTCAAGGGCAGCAACGCGCGAGCGGGCGACTCGTTCGGATGGGCAGTCGCGCTGTCGGCCGACGGCAGCACGATGGCCGTAGGCGCGGTAGACGCCGACCCGGCAGGCGTGCCAAGTGCAGGCTCGGCATATGTCTTCGTCCGAAGCGGAGCGGCATGGACCGAGCAAGCGATCCTCAGCGGGCCAAGCACGAGTTCCGGGAACTTCGGTTGGTCGATCGCGCTGTCCAGCGCCGGCGACACACTGGCCGTCGGCGCTCGCGGCGACGGGGGTTCGGGCACTGCCTTCATCTATGCACGCACCGGGTCAACCTGGACGCAACAGGCGGCCTTGAAGGCATCGAACGCGGGGTCGTCGGATCTGTTCGGTGCTGCCGTCGCCCTGTCCAGCGACGGCAGCACGCTGGCCGTCGGTGCGCCGCAAGAGGCGAGCAACGCGACCGGCATCAACGGCGACCAGGCGAACAATGCAGCGGCGGCGGCCGGTGCGGCCTACGTCTTCACACGCATTGGCGCCGCGTGGTCGCAGCAGGCGTACGTGAAGGCCTCCAACACCGGCAGCGGGGACCTGTTCGGGTCGGCCGTGTCGCTCGTGGGAGACGGCAACACACTGGCCATCGGAGCGCCGGGCGAGCGCAGCAGCGCCGTCGGACTGAACGGCGATCAGGCCAACAACAGCGCGGGCGGTTCTGGCGCCGTGTATCTGTTCGCCCGCACGGGCACGGCCTGGTGCCAGGCCCACTATGTCAAGGCATCCAACCGCAGCGGTTCGTTCGGCGGCTCGGTGGCGTTCTCTGCCGACGGCAGCGCGTTCGCCGTAGGTGCAACCATCGAGCAGAGCAGTGCGGTGGGCATCAACGGCAGCCAGGCGCTCGACTCGAGCGCCTCGGGTGCTGCCTACGCCTTCGTCCGCAACGGTGCAAGCTGGCTACAGCAGGCCTACGTGAAGGCGCCGAACACGGCCGTCAATGACAACTTCGGCCGCGTGGTGGCGATGTCCTCGGACGGCAGCACGCTGGCCGTCTCGGCCGAGTTCGAGGACAGCAACGCCACCGGCATTAATGGCGACCGCAGCAACGACGCAGCAGGCAACTCCGGGGCGGTCTACCTGTATTGACCACGGCCAAACATCGGGCTCACTTGTGCGGAACACAAGCCGAACCGGAACTGACGAGCAGGGCAGTCACCATGCATGGAGGCACTTTCGCCGCATGGGCCTTCAAGTTCGGCGACTGCAACCAACATGCGAAGGCGTCTTGGGTGCGCCGCGTTCGCGTGGGTTCGGATCCGGTGCCCGGACAGGGAGTTCACCGGCAGCCTGTCATCGTCGGCAGCAGCCTGCCAGTAGGAGATCTCCACGATGAATTTCAAGGCCCACATTCTTCGCGCGGCGGCCGCGTCGCTAGGCGTGCTGCTGGCGGCATGCTCCAGCGAGCCCTCGCAATCCGACATTGAAAGGCGGTACAGGCGCAGATGAGCCAAGTCCGAAAGAACATGGACGTGGTCGGCGTCCCGGGCGGCAGCAAGCGGATCGCACCGACGATTCACTCAGCGAAGAAGCTCACCTGCTCGGCTGCAGAAAACAAGGTCTACACCTGCGACGTCGAGGTCGACGTGAGCGAACCGATGCTCAACACGCGGCAGAAGAGCACGACATCATTGCGCATGGTGCGCGCTAGCGACGGCTGGAAGGTTTCGCAGTAGCGGTGGTATTGGGAACCAAGGAAGGAATAATGATGAACGTACGTATTGCTCAAATGCTGGCGTGCTTCGTGCCCTCCTCGGGCATCGATTCGACCGCGAGAAGAAGGGCGGTCAAGTCGGTCGTGCTGGGAACTGCGATGGCAGGTTGGCTTGGCTTGGCGACGGCGGACGAGCGCGCCGACCGGGAGCGCAGCGAGCGCGAGGATCGTGAGCGCAGAGAGCGCCAGCGCCAGGAGTGGAATCGAAGGGACGAGGAGGCCCTGCAGAAGGAACGCAGCAGAGTTCAGCAACGGAGTCAGGAACTCCACGAGTGGGCGCTCGAGGACTTGGACCGGCGGCGCCAGCAACAGCAGCAGCCAACCTTGGCGGCCCCTTCACCGGGCACAGCGGCCGCGCCAACGGGTGCTCCGGGCGGCGGCTTCGCCTTTCTCGCCGAGATGCCCAGTGTCGAACGCGTAAGGCGCGAGATCCTCGGCGCCGACGCGATCGACACCCGGATCCAGCAATACGCCGCCTTCCACATGCTGGCGATGGACTTCATGCTCACGCAGCGCGGCGGCGCACACAGAGTGCCGGCGGCCTTCACTGAACGCGACCGCGCCTACAAGGCCGAGGTGATCCGCTTGGACCGGGAACTGCGCTCGGAGGTAACGCCGCCTTCGATGCCGGCGGCCGAGCGCCCGCAGCACTGGGCGCCCGTCTTCATGAAGTTGAACAGCTACAACGGCAACGCCGCCTTCCGAAAGATGCTGTTCAAGCGCTTCTTCAGCTCGGCCTGGGTCGCGTCATACGAGCGCAACAAGATTGAGTTCGAGAAGTGGCGCACCAGCGTGAATGCACAGCCAGCGGCACCGAGCGGGCGGCCCGCCCCGGGACGGTAGTACTCGAAGTGCGATCACGCCAGCGTGAAAGGGGCAATCGTTCTGGCCCCTGTCAACTGTTCGCCCCCGGTCCCGCGAGCATCGGCACCGCACCCTCCGCGCCGCCCAGCAGCCCACTGGCGCCGTAGATACCCAGCTTGTCCCGCGTATCCACGCTATCGAGGTCGCGCATCGTCAACTGCCCGATACGATCGGCCGGCGTGAAGGCGCCCTCGCCTTTTTCCAACGTCAGCCGCTCGGGGTGGTAAGTGAGGTTCGGGCTCTGCGTATCGACCAGGCTCCAGTCATTGCCGCGCCGCAGCTCCAGCCAAACTTCGCCGGTGATGGCGCGCGCCACCCAGCGCTGCGCCGTCTCGAGGATAGGGAATTCAAACGCTGTTTTTCCGCCCCACGGCCGGGCCGCGTAGGGCACCTGAGGCTTGCGGGGCAGCGTTAGGAGTCGGCAGCGGCCCGCTCAAGCGGTGCAGAAGTCGCTGCGACGGTCCATCGGCTAGGTTATCTACGGGTGAACCCGCAAGACCAGGGCGGGTTTGCCGGCCTCAGAGAACCCAGGGCGCAGCCGGCCCCATCGTCTCAAGGTGCTGGGGCGATTGGACGGGGAGACGGAGACCGTCGAGCCGCGATCAGGCGGCTTGCGCCACCTGGCGCTCACGCGCTGCTGCCCGCGGTGGCGCCCGGGCCTGCAGCCCCCGGTGCGTGAGGATCCGCTCGATCACGGCCGAGTCGAGCATGGCCGCGATGATCTTCAGCTCGCCGCCGCAGTTCGGGGAGTGCTCCATATCGATCTCGAAGACCCTCTTGAGCAGTCTGGCCCAGCTGATGCGCGCCGGCCGACCGTGCGCGCAGCCTGACTCGGTTGCGGTGAGCTCCGACGCGCCGGTGGCCGCCGCGGGCGCCTGCGGCACCACCAGCGCGCGTAGCTTCGCGTTCGGCGCCAGCACTCCATGGAAGCGGGCTTGAAGTCGATCACGTTGACGATCCTGGACCAGGAAGAGGCAACCAAGGCGCCGGCAGGCAAGTACGGCGAGCCCACCAAGCGCATCCCGATGCAACTCGTCAATCGGTTGGAATGAACATCAAGCAGAGACGCAGAAAGCGAGCAACGCCAAGAACCCCGGGTGGATCTTTTCGAGACTTTCCGATCCGAACGCGCGAGCCCAGGATGCCGCCACCACGTTTCTCGCCGCTGCTGTGGTGGCGTTTCTGCTTCTGAAGGCTCAGGCCGCGGGAATCGTCTGGTCATTGGTGGGTGCGGTCTTCGCAGGCATGGCCGCAGCGGGCTTCGTCGTCTGCGTGTCGAAGCTCTTCATACCCACGTGGTGGTGGTCGCCATCGTTGCGGCAACTCCCTCTTGGAAGCCACTCTCGAATTGACGCCTGCAAGTCGCGCGCGCAGAGCCACTGACGTTCAACGGCAACAGCTGGTGTGGGTCTGCAGTTCCAGTTCGAACCGTCGAGACCCGGACCTTCGGTCAACTTCAGCTCCACCTTGAATACGGTCATTGGCGACGTGAACATCGCGGCGCTCGAACGGCCGAAAGTGGCCATCCCGTCTATCGCTTTCGCGAGTGCAGTAGCCGCCCGGTTTCGAGCAGCGTCTTGAGGTTCGACCGCGCCGCCGGCCAACCGCGCGAGATGCCCGCGAGCATCTGCGGGTCGAGTTCGTCGTGCGTCACCGTCAAACGAGTCTGGCCGTTGTCGGCGCGCAGCAGGTCGAGCAGGCGCCTGCGCGTCGGGTCGGCCAGCGCCTTGAAAACCTTGTCGATGTCCAATGGCGCTGCTTCAGTTCCAGTTGTCGATCTTGACGTCGTTCGGGCTGGACGCGCCCTGGCCGGTTTCCACCAGCGACTTCAGGCTCATCAGGAAGATGGCCCACTTGGTGCTGCAGTGGTGCATGAACTCGACCGGCTCTTTCCAGCCCTGGTGTTTGAAGAGCACGATGCAGTGCTCGCCGTCCTGCTTGAGCTCCCAGGCAATGCGGGTGCCGATCCATTCGGCCGGCCCGTCGAGCACTTGCCACACCGCAAGATCCCGGGCTCTGATCACTTCGCCGTCGGCATCACGAACTCGGCGCCCTTGGCAATCGTCGAGGGCCAGCGCTGCATCACCGACTTCTGCTTGGTGTAGAAGCGCACACCCTCTTCGCCGTAGGCGTGCATGTCGCCGAACAGGGAGCGCTTCCAGCCGCCGAAGCCGTGCCAGGCCATCGGCACCGGAATCGGCACATTGATCCCCACCATCCCCACCTGCACCTGGCGCGAGAACTCGCGGGCCACGTTGCCATCGCTCGTGTAGCAGGCCACGCCGTTGCCGTACTCGTGCTCGTTGACCAGCTTCACCGCTTCGGCCAGATCCTTCACCCGCACGCACGAGAGCACCGGGCCGAAGATCTCTTCCTTGTAGATGCGCATGCCCGGCGTGACATGGTCGAACAGGGTGCCGCCGGTGAAGAAGCCGTTCTCATGGCCCTGG
>JAYVTD010000148.1:0-4239 GCA_043774765.1 Rhizobacter sp.
GCAGTCGCCGGCAAAGCCGGAACGACACGCTACTACATGACCCACGCCGAGGATGCGGTGATCATGCAGGCGCCGCGACCGGTCGAGGTGATCCGCGACCGGTTCGCGCAGCGCGCCCGCTGCGTGGCTGCTGCACGGAGCAACGAACTGGCCGGCTTCATCTGGCTGTGCCCGCAAACCTACCGCGAGGACGATGTGCGCTGTGTCTACCGGTGGACGCCCGCAGCCGTCGCCGAGTGGGACTTCGATGTCTACATATCGCCGCCATTTCGCATGGGTCGCCTTTTCTTGCGCCTGTGGGAGCAGGCCCATGCGCTGCTGCGGGCGCAGGGCGTGGCCTGGACACTCAGCCGCGTCGATGCCTTCAACGCTGAATCGATGGCGGCCCATCGCAAGCTCGGGGCGCAAACGCTGGCGCGCGGATGGTTCCTGCGCGCCGGGCGATATCAGCTGGCACTGTTGTCGGTGTCACCCTACTGGCACTTCTCAGGCCGCGAAGACGACCGCCCGGAGGTCTGCTTTGACCTGGCTGCGCTGGCTTCTGCGCCTTCAGGATGAGTCGGGCATCGTGGCAGATGAGTCGGGGCACAGTCAACACGACAGGGGGACCAGAGCGATGGCATCACGGATAGGCAGGCTGGTGGGATCGATGCGGCGCCGGGGCCTGGGGGAGACCCTGGCTTTGGTGCAAAAGAACGTGACCCACGAACTCCGCTGGTACCTGGACCGGCGCTTCGATCGGCTGCACGGCACCGACACCAGCGAACGCATCGAGCTGGCCGAGCTGGACGTGACCGGCGACCGCAACCAGGGCGTCTATTACGAAGCGACTTCGACCAGCCTGTTCCGCCACATGATGGCCCGGGTCGGGCCGGCACTGCGCTGCGAGGACTTCACCTTCATCGACTATGGCTCGGGCAAGGGCCGAACATTGATGATGGCCTCGGACTACCCTTTCAAGGCCATCATCGGTGTCGAGTTTTCGCGCGAACTGCACCTGACTGCCGAGAAGAACCTTGCGCTGTACCGCGGCAAGCGGCAGCGCTGCACGCAGCTCAGCGCCGTGCATTCGGATGCGAGTGTCTACGACCCGCCGACGGGCGATCTGTTGATCTATTTCTACAACCCGTTCCTCAAGGAAGTCATGCGCAAGGTGTTCGACCACCTGACGCGCGTGGCTCGCGAGCGCCGTGTCCGGGTCGCACTCGTCTACTTCAACCCGCAGTCGGCGGAAGTCGTCGAAGGCAGTGGCCTGTTCAAGCACAGGCAGGAAATTCCGCTGCCGCGCGACTATTCACGCGAAGTGCAGCGCCGCTGCGTCGCGTACTACAGCTGGGCCGGCGCGCCCGGGACAACCATCGCGATGCCCGCACAGCGCTAACGCCGCACCGAACTCAAGCTCACGGACCAACGCATGACGCAAGCAGCTCACCTTCTGCACGAACTCCCGCTGCACAGCGCAGACCGCGCCCCGCAGGCCCCCGCCCTGTACGACGACGGGCAGGCGATCGGCTACGGCGAACTCGCGGTGGCGATCCGCGCTTTCGCGGCAGCACTCGCCGCGCTGCGGGTCGGCCGTGGCGAACGGGTTGCGATCTACCTCGACAAACGCATCGAAACGGTCGTCGCCTCCTTCGGCGCGCCGGCGCACGGTGCTGTGTTCGTGCCAGTCAACCCATTGCTCAAGGCCGACCAGGTCGCCTACATCCTGCGTGACTGCGGCGTGCGGGTGCTGGTCACCAGCGCCGAGCGGCTGCAGATGCTGGCCGGCGTGCTCGGCGATTGCCCTAGCCTGACGCATGTGATCGTCACTGGCGCGAAGGCGCCGGTAGGCCTGCCCGGCATCGCGATCCATGCCTGGGGTGAGGCGCTGCAAGCCGCTCCGGCGCCGTCGCACCGAGTCATCGACACCGACATGGTCGGCATCCTCTACACCTCGGGCAGTACCGGCAAGCCCAAAGGCGTGGTGCTGTCGCATCGCAATATGGTCGCCGGCGCGAAGAGCGTCGCTTCGTATCTCGACAACCGCAGCAAAGACGTGTTGCTCGCCGCGTTGCCGTTGTCCTTCGACGCTGGTTTCAGCCAGCTGACCACCGCATTCCACGCCGGCGCCAGTGTCGTGCTGCTCAACTATCTGCTGCCCAAGGACGTGGTCAAGGCGGTTGTCGCGCACCGCGTCACCGGGCTGACGGCGGTGCCGCCGTTGTGGATCCAGCTCACACAGGTCAAGTGGCCCGATGTCGGCGCGCATTTTCGCTACTTCGCGAACACCGGCGGGCGCATGCCGTTCGAGACGTTGAAGAGCCTTCGGGCGCTGTTGCCCACGGCCAAGCCTTACCTGATGTACGGGCTGACCGAAGCGTTCCGTGCCACCTACCTGCCGCCTGAAGAGGTCGATCGCCGGCCCGACTCGATCGGCAAAGCGATCCCGAACAGCGAGATCCTGGTGTTGCGCCCGGACGGCACAGCCTGCGAGCCCGACGAACCTGGCGAACTCGTGCAGCGTGGCGCGCTGGTCGCGCAAGGCTACTGGAACGACGCAGAGAAAACGGCCGAGCGCTTCCGGCCGCTGCCGGGCCGTGAGGGCGGCCTGGTGCTGCCTGAGATTGCGGTGTTCTCGGGCGACACGGTGCGCCGGGATGCCGAAGGTTTTCTCTACTTCATCGGTCGGCGCGACGAGATGATCAAGTCCTCGGGCTACCGCATCAGCCCGAACGAAGTCGAAGAGGTGCTGTACGCAACCCAACTCGTCGGCGAATGCGCCGCCTTCGGTGTGCCACACACAACGCTCGGTGAAGCGGTGATCGTCGTGGCGACCCCGCGCGACGGTGCCGCACTCGACGCAGCCCGGCTGCTCGCGCTGTGCCGCGAGCGCCTGCCGGCCTACATGGTGCCGGCGCAGATCGACGTGCGTGGTGGCGCACTGCCGCGCAACGCCAACGGCAAGATCGACCGCAAGTCCATCTCCACCGAGTTCCGTGCGGCGATGCAAGGAGCCGCGTCGTGAGCGCGCCGCGTCATTCGAGCGCCGAGCGGTTCCCGCTGGTGGCTGGCGAACTCAGCGTCGGCGGTGTGCCGCTGTCGCTTCTGGCCGCACGCGTCGGCCGCACGCCGTTCTACGCCTATGACCGTGCTCTGTTGACGCAGCGAGTGCAACAACTGCGCGCAGTGTTGCCCGAGTCGATCAGCCTGCACTACGCGATCAAAGCGAACCCGATGCCGGCTGTGGTCGGCCACATGGCGCGCCTGGTCGACGGGCTGGACGTGGCCTCCGGCGCCGAACTGCTGGTCGCGCTCGACGCCGGCATGGACCCGCGCGAAATCAGTTTCGCCGGTCCCGGCAAGTCAGAAACCGAGCTGGCGCAGGCGGTGGCTGCGGGCATTCTTGTCAACCTCGAATCGATGCGCGAGGTGTCGTTGCTGGCCGAGATCAGCGCGCGCCTGGGCCGCCCTGCGCGCGTCGCGGTGCGCGTGAACCCCGACTTCGAGTTGAAGTCGTCGGGCATGAAGATGGGCGGTGGGCCGAAGCAGTTCGGCATCGACGCCGAACAGGTGCCGCAGGCGCTCGCCGAGATTGGCCGCCGCGGCTTGGCCTTCGAGGGGTTCCACATTTTCTCGGGTTCGCAGAACCTGCGTGCCGAGGCGATCTGCGAAGCCCAGACCAAGGCGCTCGCGCTCGCCGTGCGGCTGGCGGCCGGTGCACCGGCGCCGGTCACCACGCTCAATCTCGGTGGTGGTTTCGGCATCCCTTACTTCCCGGGTGAGCAGCCGCTCGACCTGGGCCCAATCAGTGTGCACATGCGCGGCATCGTCGCAGCGGCAAAGCAGCAGCTTCCGTCTGCTGAACTGGTCGTCGAACTCGGCCGTTTTCTGGTTGGTGAGGCTGGCATCTATGTGGCCCGGGTCGTCGACAAAAAGGTCTCGCGCGGCGAGACATTTCTCGTCACCGACGGTGGGCTGCACCACCACTTGTCAGCCTCGGGCAACTTCGGGCAAGTGATCCGCAAGAACTACCCGGTCGAGATCGCTACGCGTGCCGGCTCGGACCGCAGAGAAGTCGCATCGGTGGTGGGCCCGTTGTGCACGCCGCTCGACCTGCTCGCCGACCGGATGGATCTGGCCGCTGCCGAACCCGGTGACCTCGTTGCGGTATTTCAGTCCGGAGCCTACGGGTTGACGGCAAGCCCGCACCAGTTTCTCAGCCACCCAGCGCCGATCGAGGTGCTCGTTTAGCGGGGC
>JAYVTD010000149.1:0-3012 GCA_043774765.1 Rhizobacter sp.
GACACCTTGGCGTTGTCGAAGATGCGCTTGTTCGGCTTGACGTAGCCTTCCTTGATCGCCGTCTTCGCGTGCTGCGCCAACGCGCGCAGCGGACCGGGCATGTCCTCGGTCGAAATCATCTTCATCGTCTGCTTGACGACCTCGACGTAGTCTTCCGGCAGAGCCTTGCTGTCGGTTCGCGGGTAGGTCAGCACCTTGTGCTTTTCGTACAGCGCCTGCGCGATCGACAGCGTGGTCTTGGCACTGAAGCCGAGACGCGAGTTGGCTTCGCGCTGCAAGGTCGTCAGGTCGTACAGGCCCGGAGCGCTTTGGGTGCTCGGCTTGGCCTCTTCGCTGACGCTCGCCGGCTGCAGGCGCGACGCGGCGGCGATGGCCTGAGCGTCACGTTCGTTCCACAAGCGGTCGGCGCGCGCTTCGGCGTCGTCGGGGTTCTTCTTCCACTTCGGGTCGAACCACTTGCCTTCGTACTCGCCGGCCTGGGCTGCAAAGCTCGCCTTGATTTCCCAGTAGTCGCGCGACACGTGCTTGCGGATCTTCTCTTCGCGCTCGACCATGATCGACAGCGTGGGCGTCTGGACCCGACCGACCGTGGTGAGGAAGAAGCCGCCGTCGCGCGAGTTGAAGGCCGTCATCGCGCGGGTGCCGTTGATGCCGACGAGCCAGTCGGCCTCGCTGCGGCAGCGCGCGGCGTCGGCCAGCGGCAGCATCTGCTTGTCGCTGCGCAAATGATCGAAGCCGTCGCGGATCGCCGCCGGCGTCATGCTCTGCAGCCACAGCCGCTTGACCGGATGTTTGCTCTTGCTGTGCTGCTGGATCAGCCGAAAGATCAGCTCGCCCTCGCGGCCCGCGTCGCAGGCGTTGATGAGTTCGCTCACGTCCTTGCGCTTGACCAATCTGACGATGGCGGAGAGCCGCCCCTTGCTCTTGTCGATCGGGTTCAGGTCGAAGTGCGGTGGTATCACCGGCAGGTTCGCGAAGCTCCACTTGCCACGCTTCACGTCGAACTCTTCCGGGGCCTTGATCTCCAGCAGGTGGCCCACGGCCGACGTGACGAGGAAGGTGTCGCTCTCGAAGTACTCGTCGTGTTTCACGAACTTGCCCGAGGAACCACCAGCGGGCGTGAGGGCGCGCACGATGTCCTGTGCGACAGAAGGCTTCTCGGCAATGATCAAAGACTTGCTCATGTTTCTTTCGTCGTTGGGCGGGGGCATGCCACCGCATCAATACAATCCTGGCTTCTCGCGCGCACGCACATACGCGCGCGCACCCATGATTTCAATGTACCCAAAGAATCCGATGACGCAAGCCGCCGCCGCCAAGGCCCCTTCGCCCAGCCCTTCCAAGGCCAGAGGTCGCCGCATCCAGGTGCGCCTCTCGGGCGTGCACGGCAAGGGCGTGTTCGCGGTCGCTGCGCTCAAGCGCGACGACTTCATCATCGAATACAAGGGCGAGGTCATCACCTGGAAAGAAGCGCTGCGCCGCCACCCGCACGACCCCAAAGACCCTGACCACACCTTCTACTTCCACGTCGATGACAAACACGTGATCGACGCCAAGGTCGGCGGCAACGCGGCACGCTGGATCAACCACGCCTGCAAGCCCAACTGCGAGGCCGACGAAGTCGGTGGCCGGGTCTTCATCAAGGCGCTGCGAGCCATCAAGCCGGGTGAAGAGCTGTATTACGACTACGGCCTGATCATCGACGAGCGCTACACGCCGAAGTTGAAGAAGCAGTTCGAATGCCGCTGCGGCACCAAGGGCTGCCGCGGCACCATGCTCGCCCCGAAACGCTGACGCACCATGGCCGAACACACGCTGCAGTGGGGCGCTGAAAGCTTGTGGCAACAGCTCGAACCGCTGCTGCCGGGCCTGAGCGTCGAGGTGGTTCACAGCACGATCTCCACCAACACCGCGCTGCTCGACCGCGCCCGTGTGGTGCAGGAAAGTGAGCTCGAAGCCGGCAACGTGCAGGTGCGGCGCAGCGTCGAGAGCGGTGCATTCGGCCGCCGCGCGGTCGACGTGCAGCCCTGCCTGCTGGTCGCCGAGAACCAGATCGGTGGCCGCGGCCGGCAGGGCCGGTCGTGGAAATCGGCGCCAGGATCGTCGCTCACTTTTTCGCTCAGCCTGCCACTGGCAAGCAGCGACTGGTCGGGCCTGTCGCTTGCCGTCGGCGTGGCGCTTGCCGACGCGCTCGACGCCGCACCGGCGCCACCGGCCGGCCTGCGCATCGGCCTGAAGTGGCCGAACGACCTCTGGCTCGTCGCCGACGGCCAAGAAGGCCGCAAGCTCGGCGGTGTGCTGATCGAGACCGTGGCCGCCGGGCCGCAGCGCCTGGTCGTCATCGGCGTCGGCCTGAACATTCTGCCTTTCAGCGCCGACGATTTCGCCAGCGGCTTCGCGTCGATCCACGAGCTCGACTCCACCAGCACGGCGCCTGGCGTGCTGGCAAGGGTGATCGGGCCGCTGGTGCACGCACTGAAGCGCTTCGAGGCCGAAGGCTTCGCGGCTTTTGCCGCCGGCTTCGAAGCGCGCGACCTGCTGCGCGGCCGCGCCGTGCGCACCACCCAGGCCGACGCGATCGACGGTGTGGCGCAAGGGGTTTCCGAGCACGGCGAGTTGCTGGTGCAGACCGACGCCGGCCTGAAGCGGGTGTCCAGCGGCGAGGTCAGCGTGCGCCTGCGAGGCGCCTCGTTGCAGGCGCCACTCGGACCGAACTGAAGGCGCCGCGATGCTCAGGCTGGTGCTGCTCGCACTGATCGTGGCGAACCTTGGTTTTTATTCCTGGACCCAGGGTTGGCTCGACAATGTGGTCGGCATACGTGCTATCGGCGACCGCGAACCCGAGCGGTTGGCGCGTCAGGTGCGTCCTGAGACGGTCGTGATCCTGCCGCCGGAGGCCGCGGCCTCTTCGATCGCGAGCACCGCACCGGCCTGCCTGGAAGCCGGCCCGTTCAGCGCCACCGAACTCGCTGCCGCGAACGCGGCGCTGAAACAGGCCCTGCCGAATGTGGC
>JAYVTD010000150.1:0-16113 GCA_043774765.1 Rhizobacter sp.
GGCGTGCTGGTGCGCGAACTGCTCAGCGCGGTCGGTGCCACCGGCACGACCCTCACCGCCGTGGCGTTGAACGACTACCGCGTCAGCATTCCGACCGACGATCTGGTCCGCAACGGCGCCCTGCTGGCTTACTGGCTCGACGACAAACCGATGGCCGTGCGCGACAAAGGCCCGCTGGTCGTCATCTACCCGTTCGACGACCGGCCCGAATTGCGCACGGCGGTGCACTACAGCCGCGCCATCTGGCAACTGCGCCGAATCGACGTCAAATGACGCCGGGCCCGGCCACCGACCGCCGCGCGGCGCCGCGCCGGGCCTGGATGGGCTGGCTCGCCACCACGCTGGTGCTGGTACTGGCAGCGATCGCCTACGTGCAGTGGCACCAGTTCAAGCTGCTCGACACAGCGTCGCACTTCCAGAACGATGCACTCGGCTGGAGCTTCTCGCAGCTCGAAACAGAGCAGCTGCGCCTGCGCAACGTGATGCAGTCGCACCTCGACGACTCGGCCCTGCACGGGCTGGCGGAAGTACGCCTGCGCTACGACATCTTCGTCAGCCGTGTCGGCCTGGTCGACCACGAACGCGCGGCGAGCATCATGGCGCAGCAAAACATGTACGGCCCGGCGGTGGCGAAGGTGCAGGCGTTCATCCGCGAGGCCGACCAGTGGCTCGGCGAGAAGCCTTCGATGCCGCTGAATCTCGAAGCGGTGGTGCACCTGTTGCCAATGCTCGACGAACTCGGCGTGCCGCTTCACGACCTCGCGCTAGGCGCCTCGCACCTGCTGTACCAGCGTGCCACCGAGCGCAACAACGCGGTGCGCCAGCAGACGCAGATGGGCATTGCCCTCACCGCATTCCAGTGCCTGCTGATGTTCGCGCTGGCGTTCATTGTGCTGCGCCAGTTCCGCTCGATCACCGAGCGGCGGCGCACGCTCGAAACCCTGGCCGACACGCTGGGCACGGCGCGCCGCGAAGCCGATGCCGCGAACCGCGCGAAGAGCGTGTTCCTGGCCAACATGAGCCACGAGATCCGCACACCCTTTCACGGCATGCTGGGCATGATGTCGCTGTTGCAGGACAGCCGCCTCACGCCTCAACAGCAGGCCATGCTGGGCACGGCACGTGAGTCGGCGGAGCACCTGCTCGACATCCTGAACGACATTCTCGACATCTCGCGGCTCGAATCCGGCAAGCTGCAAGTGCTACCGGTCGCCATCGACCTGCACCAGCTGATCGCGCAGGTCGAGGCACTGATGCGTGCGCAGGCTCACACCAAAGGGCTCGTGCTCGAAGTTCGCGTGGCGCCGAACGTGCCGCGCTGGGTGCGCGCCGATGCCACGCGGCTGAAGCAGATCCTTTTCAACCTGCTCAGCAACGGCCTGAAGTTCGCCCGCGTCGGTGCGGTCGGCCTCGACGTGACCTGCCGCGGCGACGGCGCGCTGCTTTTCACCGTGACCGATTCGGGCATCGGCATGGACGACGCCACGCTCGGCCGGCTGTTTCAGCGTTTCATGCAGGGTGACGAGTCGCCGTCGCGCCGCGCCCATGGCACGGGTCTGGGGCTGCAGATCTCGCGCGAGTTGGCGCAATTGATGGGCGGCGACATCTCGGTGCGCAGCCAGCCCGGGGCGGGCAGCGCGTTCAGCGTTTGGCTGCCCCTGCCCGCCGTGAGTTCGCCCAGCGCTCCGGCAAGCGACGCCGACATGCCGGCCGGCGCGGCCACGCGGCGCCTGCATGTGCTCGTCGCGGAAGACCACCCGGTGAACCGCGCCTACATGGAGGCCGTGCTCGAAAAACTCGGCCACAGCGCCGTGTTCGCCCCGGACGGTGCGACTGCGCTTCAGGCCGTTCAAGCCGCCACCGAGGCCTTCGACGTGGTGCTGATGGACCTGCACATGCCGGGCATGGACGGCTTCGCCGCGACGCGTGCCATCCGCGCCCTGGCGCCGCCGCGCGGCACCGTGCCCATCGTCGCATTGACGGCCGATGCGTTCCACGAGTCACGCCACCTCGCACTCCAATCGGGCATGAACGGTTTCATCACGAAGCCGGCGCACCTGCCGCAACTTCGTGACGCCTTGGCGCGCTACAGCGCTGCCGGGGCAGCGCCGGGCGACGCGGCGTGTGCGCTGCCGAGAGACGAGCCGCCCCTGACCAGCGCCCAGGCAAGTGCCACCCCGAGCGCTGCGCCCGCCAACGAAGACGGGCTCGATCTCGCCACCATCGCGGACGTGCGTCAGTCGCTCTCGGCCGAGCAGTTCAGCGGCCTGCTCGCGGGGTTTTTCAGCGAGCAGACGCGTCTGCTGCCCGAGTTGCGGCACAGCGCAACGAACGGCCGGCGGGCCGACTTGCTCGCCCGCGCCCACGCACTGAAGGGCGCCGCCGCGAGCCTGGGCCTGCAAGGCGTCGCCGCCCTCGCAGCGCAGCTGCAGCGCAGCCCGGTCGAGGCGCCCAGCGCGCTCGTGCTGGAACAGCTCGGGGCCATCGAGCGCCAGCTCGATGCGTCGCGCAAGCACTGCGTGCAGCGTGGCTTGCTTGCCCCCTGAGGCGCGCCGCAACCCGCGCCTCTAGACCACCACCGGCTCCGACTCCAGCCGGATGCCGAAGCGCCCATACACGCTTTCCTGAATGGCATGCGCGAGCAGCATCACTTCAGAGCCGATGGCGCCGCCCCGGTTCACCAGCACCAGCGCCTGCTTCTCGTAAACACCCGCGTTGCCCACCGTCTTGCCCCGCCAGCCGCAGGCATCGATCATCCAGCCCGCCGCGAGCTTCACGCTGCCATCGGGCAGCGGGTAGTGCACGATCTCCGGGTCGCGGCCGATGATGTCGCGGCACTGCTCGGGAGTGACGACCGGGTTCTTGAAGAAGCTGCCGGCGTTGCCGATCAGCGCCGGGTCGGGCAGCTTGGCGCGGCGGATCGCGCAGACCCAGTCGAACACCTGCTGCGCACTCGGCGCGCTGATGCCGGTCTCGACCATCTTGCGTTCGAGCTCCAAGTAACCGAGCACCGGCTGCCAGGGTTTGGGCAGGCGAAAGCGCACCCGCGTGATCACGCAGCGCCCGGCGAGCGAATGTTTGAACACGCTGTCGCGGTAGCCGAAAGCGCAGATCTCGGGCCACAGCGTGCTGGTGCGGCCGGTCACCAGATCGACGGCATCGAGCGACTCGAATCTGTCTTTCAGCTCGACACCGTAGGCCCCGATGTTCTGCACCGGCGTCGCGCCCACCGTGCCTGGAATCAGCGCCAGATTTTCGAGCCCCGGCCAGCCCTGCGCCAGCGTGTGGGCGACGAGTTCGTGCCAGTTCTCGCCGGCACCGGCCTCGACGATCCAGGCGTCCGTGCGTTCTTCCACGAGGCGCACGCCGCGCACTTCGACCTTCAGCACGATCTGCGGCATGTCGCGGGTCAGAATGATGTTGCTGCCGCCTCCGAGCACGAACTTCGGCGCCATGCCGAGCTCGGGGTGGTCGACGACTCGGCGCACATCGGCGTCGCTTGCCACGCGCACCAGGGTGCGTGCCACCGCCGGCAGGCCGAAGCTGTTGTAGGGTTTGAGGCTGACGCCCGACTCGATTTGCATGCCACAATTTTCGCTCATTGCACTTGGCCCTGAAGATCATGCCCAGCTTCGACACCGTTTTGGAACCCAACCTGGTCGAGGTGCGCAACGCCGTCGACCAGACTGCCAAGGAAATCGGCACGCGCTTCGACTTCAAGGGCTCGTCGGCGCGCGTTGAGCTGAAAGAGAACGACCTGACGATCTGGGCCGACAGTGATTTCCAGATCGGCCAGGTCATGGACGTGCTGATCGCCAAACTCACCAAGCGCAGCGTCGACATCCGCTTTCTCGACCGCACGGCCAAGATCGAGAAGATCGGCGGCGACAAGGTCAAGCAGTTGCTGGTCGTGAAGAGCGGCATCGACAGCGAGAGCGCGAAAAAGATTCAGACCGTCATCAAACAGAGCAAGTTGAAGGTGCAGGCCGCGATCCAGGGCGACACGGTGCGTGTGACCGGCGCCAAGCGCGACGAGCTGCAGGCCGCGATGGCGCTGGTGCGCAAGGAAATCCCCGACGCGCCGCTCTCGTTCAACAATTTCCGCGACTGACTGGAACTTCATGCGCCGTCACCTCGTTGCCGCTCTTCTGCTCGCCTGCCCGGCCGCCTTCGCCCAGACGGTCTCGATGAGCGGCAGCCTCGGTGACAAGGCCTTGTTGATGATCGACGGTGCGCCGCGCACCGTGGCCACCGGCGCCACGGTGCAGGGCGTGAAGCTTGTCAGCGTGAGCGGCAACGACGCGGTGGTCGAGATCAAGGGCAAGCGTGTGGCGGTGGTGATGGGCGGTGCGCAGGTCAACCTCGGCGGTCAGGCCAGCAGCGGCGGCGGCTCGCAGATCGTGCTCACCGCAGGCAGCGGCGGCCACTTTCTGACCACCGGCGGCATCAATGGCAAGACCGTACGGTTCATGGTCGACACCGGCGCCACGAGCGTGGCGATGAGCATGACTGACGCCGAACACATCGGGCTGAATTACCGCGACGGTCAGCGTTTGTTCGTCGGCACCGCCAACGGCGCTGTGCCGGCCTACAGGGTGCGGCTGGCCGAAGTGCGGATCGGTGACGTGGTCGTCTACGACATCGAAGCGATGGTCGTGCCCGCGCAGATGGAATTCATCCTGCTCGGCAACAGCTTTCTGACGCGCTTCCAGATGAAGCGCGAAAACGAGACCATGACGCTGAGCAAGCGCTTCTGAGCCGCGTTCAAAGCACCAGTTGCCCGGCCGCGAGCGCGGTGAGCGTCGCGCGAAAGCTCGGCGGGTTCATGGGCTGGCGCGCCGCGAAATTTCGATCAGCTCGGCTTCGCGTTCCAGCGAGAGTGCATGGGCCGGGGCTTTGCCCCGAACCGATTCGCGCACGTCGCGCAGCGTGGCTTCAGGCTCGGTCAGCACGAGACCGGCCGCCAGCGCGCGCTCGTTGCTGACGTCCATCAGGCTGCTGCGCGCGCCGCGCTCGGGCTGGAACAGTGGCAGTTCGTTGAAGCTCAGCTCGGCAGCGAGCAGCGTTGGCGCATCGACCCAGACGATGCTCGGCGCGCCCAGCATCTTGATGAACCGCGCCCAGGTGAATCTTGGCCCGGCGAGGTTGAACGTGCCGGCCAGATCGCGCTCGACAACATTCGCCACGAAACGCGCCACGTCACGCACGTCGATGACCTGCAGGTGGTCGCGGCCGTCACCCGGCGCCAGCATCTCGCTGCCCCGCTCGGCCCGCTGCACCCACAACGTGTAGCGACCCGACGGGTCGTGCGGCCCGGCTATCACCTGCGGGCGCAGCAGCGCGGCGCGGTCGCCGTAGACCTGCTGCACGATGTT
Source organism: Rhizobacter sp. (assembly GCA_043774765.1). Classification (GTDB taxonomy): domain Bacteria; phylum Pseudomonadota; class Gammaproteobacteria; order Burkholderiales; family Burkholderiaceae_C; genus LMDS01. The sequence continues at coordinate 5,376 of JAYVTD010000150.1, forward strand.
CTCGCAAGCAACCTTCAGCGCACCGTAGGTCTCGCCGTTCACCTCGATCACGTGCTCGCCAGCGGGCGGCAGGCGCGGGTGGGTTTCGCGCACCGGGCGGTCTGGCGGGTCACCATAGACGCTGACCGCGCTGATGAACACGTAGCGCTTCACGTTCGCACGCAGCGCTTCGGCACTCGCTCGCACCTGGCGCGGCGTGTAGCCGCTGACGTCTACGCAGGCGTCCCAGGTCTGCCCCATCAGGGCCTGCAACCCCGGCGGGCCTTCGTCGCGGTCACCGCGCAGCCGCTCGACCAGCGCGGGCAAGTCGTCTGGCGTAACCCCCCGGTTCAGCACACTCACCGTGTGCCCAGCAGCCAGCAATGTTTCAACAATGTGGCGGCCGAGGAATTGCGTGCCGCCCAGGATCAGGACTCTCATCCGTGGGATTATCAGCAACGGGTTTGTCACGGCAGGGACAGAGAGAAATGGCACGGTCGTGCTAAAACCCGGATCGACCCCCGCACAGCACGGAGACAAGCCGCCATGGACTTGAATTTCACCCCCGAAGAACAAAACTTCCGCGAGCAGATTCGCGGCTGGGTTGCCGAAAATCTGCCCAAGGACATCAGCCACAAGGTGCACAACGCGTTGCGCCTGTCGAAAGAGGATCTGCAGCGCTGGGCCAAGATCCTGGGCAAAAAGGGCTGGCACGGCTGGGCCTGGCCCACGCAGTTCGGCGGGCCGGGCTGGAACGCGATCCAGAAGCACCTGTTCGAAGAAGAATGCGCGCTGGCCGGTGCGCCGCGCGTGATCCCGTTCGGTCCGGTGATGGTCGCGCCGGTGATCATGACTTTCGGCAATGCGGCGCAGCAGCAGCGTTTCCTGCCCGGCATCATGAGCGGCGAGGTGTGGTGGAGCCAGGGTTACAGCGAGCCGGGTTCGGGCTCCGACCTGGCTTCGGTGAAGTGCAAGGCCGAACGCCGCGGTGACTATTACCTCGTCAACGGCCAGAAGACCTGGACCACGCTCGGCCAGCATGGCGACTGGATCTTCTGCCTGGTGCGCACCAGCAACGAGGGCAAGCCGCAGACCGGCATCAGCTTCCTGTTGATCGACATGAAGAGCCCAGGTGTCAGCGTGCGCCCCATCATCACGATGGACGGCGAACACGAAGTGAACGAGGTCTGGTTCGACAACGTCGAGGTACCGGCCGACAACCTGATCGGCGAAGAGAACAAGGGCTGGACGTACGCCAAGCACCTGCTGGCCCACGAGCGCACCAACATCGCCGACGTGAACCGCGCCAAGCGCGAGCTCGAGCGCCTGAAGCGCGTGGCGAAGGCCGAGGGTGTCTACGACGACACACGTTTCCGCGACGAAGTGGCCAAGCTCGAGGTCGACATCGTCGCACTCGAGATGATGGTGCTGCGTGTGCTCTCGGGCGAGAAGAACGGCAAGCAGAGCCTCGACGTGGCGGGCCTGCTGAAGATACGCGGCAGCGAGATCCAGCAGCGGTATTCCGAGCTGATGATGCTGGCCGCCGGCCCGTCGGCCGTGCCCTTCATCAAGGAAGCGATGGAAGCGGGCTGGCAAGGCGATTACGTCGGCGCGGCCCATGTGGCGCCGCTCGCCGGCACCTACTTCAACATGCGCAAGACCACGATCTACGGCGGCAGCAACGAAGTTCAACGCAACATCGTCGCTCAGACTGTCATGGGCTAGGAATGACGACCCCTAGGCGCCTTCGGCACCGTCCCCCAAGGGGAGCTCAGGCCGCTTGGGGCGGCCCGGCGCTGGCCTGAGTCAACGAATACAGACAAGGAACGATCATGGACTTCGATTTCAGCGACGACCAGGAAATGCTGCGCGACTCGGTGCGCAAGTGGGTCGACAAGGCCTACACCTTCGATCACCGCCGCAGCATCGTCAAACAGGGCGGCTACTCGAAACAGAGCTGGAAAGACCTGGCCGACCTCGGCCTGCTCGGTCTTCAAGTGCCCGAAGCGAGCGGCGGAATGGGGCTGGGCCCGGTCGACGCGATGGTGGTGATGGAAGAGCTCGGGCGCGGCATCGTGCTCGAACCTTTCGCGCCAGTCGCGCTCGTCGCCACCCACTTGCTGAGCGCGGGCCACGCAGCGTCGGCCGCGCTGTGGTTGCAGGGCATTGCCGAAGGCAAGGAACTGGTCGTGCTGGCACACCAGGAGCGCGCGGCACGTTACCGCCTGGCGCATGTGGAAACCACCGCGAAGAATGTCGGCGGCACCTGGCAGCTCAGCGGCGCGAAGAGCGTCGTTCCGGCGGGTGCACACGCCGGTGCGTTCATCGTGCCGGCACGCGTGAGCGGCGCGGTCGACGACGCGTCGGGCATTGCGCTCTTCCTCGTCTCGAAGGGTGAAAAGGGCGTGGCCGTGCGTGGTTATCCGACGCAAGACGGCGCCTGTGCGGCCGACCTCACGCTGACCGGCGCCGACGCGACCCTGCTGCTGGCGACGGGCCCGGCTTTCGCCGCACTCGAACACGCTGTCGACATCGGCATCGCCGCGCTCTGCGCCGAAGCGGTGGGCACGATGGACAAGCTGGTCGCCGTCACGGTCGAGTACATGAACACGCGCAAGCAGTTCGGCGTGGCCATCGGCACCTTCCAGGCGCTGCGCCACCGCATGGCCGACGTGAAGATGCAGCTGGAGCTGGCACGCTCGATGAGCTTCTTCGCCACGCTCAAGCTGGGCGAGCCGGCACCCGCACGCCGCCGCGCGCTGGCGCAGGCCAAGCTGCAGCTCGGGCAGTCGATGCGCTTCGTGGGCCAGCAGTGCATTCAGCTGCACGGCGGTATCGGCGTGACCGACGAGTACGTGGCCAGCCACTACTTCAAGCGCCTGACTGTGATGGAAATGAGCTACGGCGACGCGATGCACCAGCTCGGCGAAGTGTCGGCGCGCATGCAGAACACCGCAGGTGTTTTCGCCTGATGCGCGCCGCTGGTGTTTTTGCTTGAAGATTTGAACCGGCCGCCGCGTTCATTGCGCCGGCGCGTCGCACGCTGACCGGCATGACGCTGCCCACCGACAGCCTCACCGACGTGCGCGGCCTGCGCGTCGGCCACTTCACCGACACGCGCCGGCCGACCGGCGTGACCGTGATCCTCACGCCCGAAGGCGCGGTCGCGGGTGTCGACGTGCGCGGTGCGGCGCCAGGCACGCGCGAGACCGAACTCTTGTCGCCGCTCAACGCGGTCGAGAAGGTGCACGCAGTGATGCTCGCCGGTGGCAGCGCCTTCGGCCTCGACGCCGCCGGTGGCGTGATGCGCTGGCTCGACGAACGCGGCTTCGGCGTGGCGGTGGGCCCGGCCCGCGTGCCGATCGTTCCGGCGGCGATCCTGTTCGACCTGTGGGTCGGCGACCCGAGCATCCGCCCCGACGCCGACTCGGGCTACGCCGCCTGCGAAGCCGCCACCACCGACCCTGTTCCGCAGGGCAACGTGGGTGCCGGAACCGGGGCCGCGGTCGGCAAGCTCTTCGGCATCGGCCGTGCGATGCGCGGCGGCCTGGGCAGCGCGTCGGTCACGGTCGGTGGAGTCACGGTCGCAGCGCTGGTGGCCGTCAACGCCATCGGTGACGTGATCGACCCTGCTACCGGCCAGACCGTGGCCGGCGCCCGCAGCGCCGATGGCAGCTCTCTGCTCGGCACGATGCAGGCCTTGCGGCGCGGCGACGTGCCGGCCCACCTGCAACCCGGCGCCGCCACCACGCTCGGCGTGGTCGCGACCGACGCGGTGCTCAGCAAGGCGCAGGCCAACAAGCTCGCGCAGATGGCACACGACGGCTTTGCGCGCAGCATCAACCCGGTGCACACGATGGGCGACGGCGACACCATCTTCGCGCTGGCCACTGGCGCCAGCGGTGCGAGCGGCAACCTCACGCTGATCGGCGCGCTCGCCGCCGACGTGATGGCCGTGGCCGTGCTGCGCGCCGTGCACGCCGCGAGCACGCTGAACACCCCGGGTCTGCCGCACTTGCCGGCCGCGCGCGATCTTTGAGAATTTGCAGCTTCCTGAACGCCGGAGACTAGTCCCCATGACCCCACTGTTTTCACGCCGCCTGCTTCTGCTCGGCGCTGCCGCCGCCGCACTGCTCAGCGCCTGCGCCACCGGCCCCACGTCCAATAGTTCGCAGCCGCCGATCGTGTTCGTGCACGGCAACGGCGATACTGCCTCGGTCTGGACGACCACGATCTGGCGCTTCGAATCGAACGGCTGGCCGCGCGAACGCCTGCACGCCATCGACCTGCCCTACCCGCTGGCCCGCGAAGACGACGGCAAAGCGCAAGACGGCCGCACCTCGACGGCCGAGCACATGCAGTACCTCTCGGCCGAGGTCGACAAGCTGCTCAAGGCCAGCGGCGCGGCCAAGGTGGTGCTGATGGGCAACTCGCGCGGCGGCAACGCGATTCGAAACTACATCGCCAATGGCGGCGGCAGCGCGAAGGTGTCTCACGCCATTCTCGGCGGCACGCCGAACCACGGCGTTTGGGCGCACCAGGCCTTTCTGCCGAACAGCGAATTCAACGGCAGCGGCCCCTTCCTGATGGCATTGAACAACGCAGCTTCGATGGGCGGCAACGAAGTGACCCCCGGCCTGAAGTGGCTGACGGTTCGCTCCGACAACAACGACAAGTTCGCGCAGGCCGACGGCGTGTGGATCGGCCAGAAAGGCACGGCCACGAACGTCAGCGCCAGCGGGCCCGAACTCAAGGGCGCAGAAAACGTGGTGATCGCCGGCATCGACCACCGCGAAACCTCGTTCAGCGCCAAGGCCTTCGAGCAGGCCTACCGTTTCATCACCGGCAACGCACCGGCCACTCTGGTGGTCACGCCGCAAGCGCAAGTCGTGCTCGACGGCAAGCTCAGCGGGCTCGGGCTGAATAACACGCAGGGCGCCTATGCCAACAACCTGCCGCTCGTGGGCGCCACTGTCGAGGTGTTCGCCACCAACGCCGACACCGGCGAACGCAGCGGCGCGGCGCTGTACCGCAAGACGATCGGTGCCGACGGCCTGTGGGGCCCGTTCACCGGCAGCCCCGAGGCACGCTACGAGTTCGTGATCACGGCCGCGGGTTACGCGACCACGCACGTCTACCGCTCACCGTTCCCGCGCTCGTCAAACGTGGTGGGGCTGCGCGCCGCGCGCATCGCCGATGCCGACAAGGGCGCTGCATCCATCGTCACGTTCGACCGGCCGCGCGGTTACTTCGGATTGCCGCGCGACCAGATCAGCCTCGACGGCAAGGCCCCGCCGGGGGTGCCGGCCGGCACGGCTGGCGTGTCGAGCTCGAAGCTGAAGCTCACCGAGGGCGCCGGCCGCGCGGTGGTCGGCCAGTTCAACGACGAACGCATCGTCGGCCGTGCCTGGCCAGCGGCGAACGACGAGCTGGTCACCCTCGAACTGACGTACTGACGTACTGACGTACTGACGTACTCACGATCAGCGCCCGCCAGCGGCACACGCCATGCCACAGTGCATTCTTTTCGTCTGCACCGGCAACATCTGCCGCAGCCCCACGGCCGAAGGCGTGTTGCGGCACCTGGCCCGGCAGCGCGGCCTGACTGATCGCATCGAGGTGGCCTCGGCCGGGCTCGAAGGCTGGCACGCCGGCGCGCCGCCCGACCCGCGCAGCGAAGCACACGCACGACGCCGCGGCTACGACATTTCGGCGCAACGCGCGCGCCACTTCAAGCGGCACGACTTCGAACACTTCGACTGGGTGATCGCGATGGACGCCGGCCACCACGTGTACCTGAGCCAGCTGTGCCCGCCGGCCCTGCGGCACAAGCTGCGGCGTGCGGCCGAGTTCGGTCGCAGCGTGCCACCGGGTGGGGTGCCCGACCCGTACTACGGTGGCGCCGAAGGTTTCGAGCAGGTGCTCGACATGGTCGAGGCGATGTGCGAGGACATGCTGGTGCAGGTCACCAGCATCGGGCAGCCTTAGCCGGCCGCGCTCGCGATCAGCTTCGGCAGGTTGGCCATCGCCGCGGCCGCTTGCTCTTTCAGGCGCGCGATGATGGCCTGCTTGGCCGCGTCTTGCTTGTCGGCGCCCGCCATCAGCTTGCCGAACCCGTCGAGCCGGCTCGCGCGCATCCACTCGCGCAGCGGCTTGTCTTGCGACCAATGAAACTGGTTCATCATGTTCGCCATCATCGTGCGCGGGTAGTCGCCGGGGCTGTGCGGGAACGGCACCGAACCGCACAGGCGGTTCTTGTGCGCTTCGTCTTCGTAGTGCACTTCCACGTAGGCGATCAGCGCCGCGCTGAACGACGGCGACGGCGCGCGCACGATCTGCGGCACGATGGTGTTGCCCTGGAACACGGGCCGCGGCGGCCGGAACTCGACCGCCGACGCCGTACAGTCGATGAACAGCGCGCCCGGCTCGACCGACACGCGCCCGTGTTCGAGCACCATCTGCCCGGCTTCCAGCGCCTGCACGCGCCCGAGGCGAACCACGTCTCGAATGCGGCGCAACACCTGCACCTCGCCCGGCGCCAGCGTCGCGAAGTGAAACATCGTGGGCGTGTGGCCCGGGTCGATGCGCAGCATCGCGCCGCAGGCTTCGAGGCGCAGGAACAGGTCATCGGCCGAGCTGGCCTCGGCCAACGCCTGCATCTGTGCAGCCTGGCCGCCGATCGCTTCGTCGAAGAACTCGGGCGCGTTCTGCGTCGTCACGCGGTTCACCACCCACGAGTCGCGCGGCACGACCCAGCGTATGGCTTCCGGGTCGGCGCCCGAGCTGATCAGCCACACGCACGCGTCCATCGCCGTCTTGCCGGCACCGATCACCACGAAGCGGCGCGCAAAACCGGTACCTTGTGAGCTGTACCAGAGCCCCGGCAGCGCATTCGGCGGCACCACGCGTACCCCTTCGCCCACCGTGAAACGCGGCGCGTGCGTGGCCGGCACCGAGGGGCTGAAGTAGGTGGCGGCTACCATCTTCCTGCGCACCTGCACGCGCGTGCGCACGCCCGAGAGCAGCGATTCGAACTCACTGTTGCCGAGGTAATTGCACAGCGGGTGATAGCTCACCCGGCCGCTCGGCAGCAGCCGGTGGTTCATCACGCGGTCGTAATAGGCGCTGACCTCGGGCCCCGAGGCCAGCTCGTAGAGGCCGCTGTTGGCGCCGACCGTGTCCTTGCGGCCGCTGCCCAGCTCGAGCGAATTGACGCCGTAGAACGAAGAAGGCTGGTGCAGCGTGACGAAAGGGTAGGCGTCGTTCCAGTGGCCGCCCGGCTTGCCACGCCGATCGACAATGGTGACGTGGGCCTCGCTGTTTTCCTGGATCAGCGTGTCGGCAAACGCCAGCCCCGCAGCGCCGCTGCCGATGACGAGGTAGTCGGTGTCGATCACGGCTGGGGTCATGCAGCGGGCTCTCTTCGCTCGTCGTCCGATGACTCTTCCCTTGGGTGAAGTCGGGAATCGGCAAAACTTCGTCACCCAGCCCGACGCGCGACCCAGTAGATTGCGCCTTGCGGCCCGTATCGCTCCTCATGGGGCACGTTGGCCTGCAGGTGGAAACGATCGCCGGCTTGCAGTCGGCGCGCCGTTCCACCCTGCTCGGTCAGCCACATTTCACCTTGAAACACCAAGGCGTTGGCTTCGAAAGGGTGGGTGTGGATGGGAGCCTCTGCACAGGGTGCCCATGCACGTTCCAGCACTTCTTCATACCCGGCGGCGAGCATCTCGTCTCGAAACATCTCGAAGGTAATTCTGGGAGCGGACATTGGCGACTCTCTTAACCGTTGAAGTGGTGAAATGATGCATCGGCCAAAGGGCGCCAGCGCAAAGAAATTGTCAATCGCGACGATTGGCACATCGCAGGTCGGCTCACGAGGCTGTGCGTAATCCCCTACCCGGATTGACGCTGGCATGGTTGCCAGCTGATTCGGCGCTCGCTAGACTGGGGTGTCCTTCGGCTCTGGCTTGCACGCGGTAACGCTCCATAAACGCGTTACCGGCGAAGCTGCTTCGGTTAACCACGACGCCCCGTTTGCTGCAGCGAAAGTTTGACTTCATCGGTTAAACGCGAAGCGTCGTATTTCTGCAGTGTGCCCTTCAAGGCCATTGGCCGCTTGATGTAATAACTTCTGAAACAACCCACATAAAAGGTGTGCCATGCATCAGAGACGTTGGATTTCAACCTGCTTCGCCGCGCTCCCGCTCCTTTGCGCAAGCACGGCTTCGTTTGCCCAGGAACCCGAGCCCGGCTGGGCCAAGGGCCGGCCCAAAACCGAAACGGCGATGAAGATGGCGCCGGTGCCGGCGTTCCCGATTCCGACCGCGGCTGCCGATCTGCCGACCAAGAAGTTCAAGCTGCCGCCGGGCTTCAAGGTCGAGACCTGGGCTTCCGGCGTGCTCGACGCGCGCGAGCTGCGCCAGGGCGCCAAGGGCAACATCTTCGTCAGCACGCTGTTCGTTGCCAACAAAGTCTATGTGCTGCCCGAGAAGGCGGTCGACGGCAAGCGCGCGCCCAAGGTCATCATCGACAAGACCGAACAGGCGACCGGCATCGAGTTCCACAAGGGCTCGCTGTTCTTCGCCACCAACAAGAAGATCGTGCGCTACGACAACGTCGAGGACAAGCTCGACAACCTCGGCGAACCAACGGCCGTGTTGACCGACAAACTGCCCGGAGGCAGCGACCACAGCTGGAAGTACCTGCGCGTTCACAACGACAAGCTGTACTACAACATAGGCGCGCCCTGCAACATCTGTGACCCCGGTGAGTACGCGAAGATCTACCGCATGAACCTCGACGGATCGGGCGTTGAGACCATCGCCTCGGGCGTGCGCAACACGCTCGGCTTCGACTTCGACCCCAAGAACGGCGACCTCTGGTACACGAACAACGGCCGCGACTGGTTGAGCGAAGAGCTGCCGAACGACACGCTGAACCATGTCACGCAACCCGGCAAGCAGCACTTCGGCTTCCCGTTTTGCCACCAGGGCAACATCCCCGACCCAGAGTTCGGTTGGGGCAAGTCGTGTGACGACTATGCAAAGCCTGTCGCGTTCACCGGGCCGCACGCCGGTACGCTGGGCCTGAAGTTCTACACCGGCAAATCGTTCCCGAAGAAGTACCAGGGTGCGATGTTCATTGCCCGTCACGGCCCGTGGAACCGCACCAAGAAGTACGCCGACGTGATGGTCGCGTTCCCCGACGGCAAGGGCGGCGCGAAGCTCGAGCCATTCATGACCGGCTTCGTCGAGAACAACAGCTACCTCGGCCGGCCGGTGGACTTCCTCGTCATGAAGGACGGCTCGCTGCTCGTCAGCGACGACCACGCTGGAGCGATCTACCGCATCAGCTACGGTGGCAAGTGACGTGATCGGGTGGCGCCGCTACGCAGTGGCGGCCGCCCTGGTATCGATCGGGTCGGTGGCGGTCTCGCCCGCCAGTGCGCAGGCCAAGAAAGCCGCCACTGGCGCGAGCACCGCCTCGGCCGCCGGCACTGCGCGTGCTGGCGGCGTCGCCGTCTATGCCGAGCGCTTCCGCACCGTCTGCGCGGCTTGCCATGGCGCGAACGGCCGGAGCGACATGCAAGGAACCCCGGTACTGGCGGGCCAGCATTCGCTTTATTCGATCACGCAATTGTTCTTGTTTCGGGAGGGGCGTCGCAACAACGAAGCGATGATCGCGCTGGCCAAGCCGATGACCGACGCCGACTTGCGTGGCTTCTCTGACTTCATCGGCACGCTTCCATCGGTGTCGGCACCGGTACCCGCCGCACCGCCCGATGCGGTGCGCATGAACAAGGGTCTGGCTCTCGCCAAGGAGCACAAATGTGTCTTCTGCCACGGCACCGATCTTGACGGCGGCCAGGGCGTGCCGCGCATCGGTGGCCAGAAGGAGGAGTACGTGCTCGCGACGCTGAAAGGCTTCAAGACTGGCGACCGACCCGGATACACACGCGCGATGACCGAAGCGTTGAGTCAAGTGCCGGTGTCAGATCTCGACTTGCTGGCCTACTACGTCGCGAACTTCACCGGCAAGTAGCACCCGGCTGCTGGAAGCGCATAGCGTCAGTCAAGATCCGCACCTCTTCCGGCCGAGTTTCGCGCCCCGAAGTTCAGTGCGGGTGCCGCGCGCCTTCGGCGCGCTGGGGCTTGAGTCGCTTTGGATGCGGCTTCGGGTTTGCGGTGGCTGCAGCATGATCGGTCGACCGCCGGGCAGCTCGCCGCTCGAGGGCTGCCCCGTCGGCACCCTGCTTGCCGTTCTTCGTTTCAGCGCCGGCACCGAGTCGCGATGCGGCTCTGGCATCGACAGGGGAATCGGGCGCGACCGCCACCGTGGGCGATTTGCGGGCAGGCGCGGCCGGCGCCGGCGCGACGTGCGTGGGCAAGACGCCGGCCGCAGACAGGGTCGCTGGGGACAAGGGCACACGCGCAAGGGCAGCAGGCTGGCCACTGCCGAACGCGTCGCGCGCCATGGCTGTGGCCGCGAACGATGTCTGCGCGTAACGGTAGCTGTTCGGTGCTGTTGACGGGGCCGCGGGCGCCGCCGCGTTGAGATTCTGCAAATAGCGCCCGCTCGCCGCGAAGCCCGGGCGATAGGGCTCGCCGGGGGCGAGCGGAAACCAACCCACCCAGGGCGCGGCGCTGGCGGGAGCGCCGCCGTAGAAGCCCACCAGCGCGGGCGCATACACGGGCCGACTAACAAAGCTGCCCGGCACCCAACCCCAACGCCCACCGAGGAACAACCACCGGCCGTA
>JAYVTD010000151.1:0-6535 GCA_043774765.1 Rhizobacter sp.
GCCGTCAGCGCCTGACCTTGCCGTCTTCGGTCAGCATCGACAGGTCGACGTAACGCGACGCCACGTGTTCCTTCGGTCCGAAGTTCACGCTGAAGCCACCGTAGTTCGCGTTCTGGATCGACTCCAGGCCGTTGATCAGGCCGTCGCGCGACGGGTTGCGCCCGGCGCGTTTCAGGCCATCGGCCAGCACCTTGGCGGCCAGATAACCTTCCATGCTCGAATAGTTCGGCGTCGCGTCGCTGCCGGCCTTGCGAACCGCGTCGAGGTACTCGCGCGAGATCGCGGTCGTGGTCGAGAACGGGAACGGCATCACCTGGCTGACCATGATGCCGCGGCCTTCCTTGCCGAGCTCGTCGGCCAGCGCCTGCGTGCCGACGAAAGACACGTTGAAGAAGGTGCCACCGTAGCCGGCCTTGCGCGCTTCGCGGATGAACGCGGCGCAGGACTTGTAGGCGCTGATCTGCACCACCGCGTCGGGCATGCTGGCCGCGATGTCTTTCACCGCTTGCGATACCGCGACGGTGTTGCGCTCGACCGTGCCGAGCGCCACCGGCTCCAGGTTCAGCGCCTTCAGCGCGCGTTTCACGCCTTCGAGGCCGGCCTTGCCGTAAGCGTCGTTCTGGTAGAAGACGGCGATCTTCTTCAGGCCCAGTGTGGTCAGCTGTTTGACGATCAGGCCGGTCTCGTCGTAATACGAAGCGCGCAGGTGGAACACGGTCTTGTGGAACGGCTCGCGCAGCGCCTCGGCGCCGGTGAACGGGCCGAAGAACGGCGTTTTCGAGTCGACGATCAACGGCAGCGCCGCCAGGCAGGTGGGCGTGCCGACGTAGCCGAACAGGCCGAACACGTCGTCCTTGATGAATTTTTCGGTATTGGCCTTGCAGCGGTCGGGCTCGTAACCGTCGTCGAGCGTTCGCAGCTCGATGCTGGCGCCGTTGACGCCACCGGCGGCATTGATCGCGTTGAAGGCGATGCGTGCGCCCATGTTCATCTGGATGCCGAGCTGCGCCGCCGGCCCGCTGAACGCGGCCGACTGGCCGAGCACGATGCGGCTGTTCTGGGCCAGTGCGGGCAAGGCCAGCACAGCGCTCGAAGCGGTGAAGCGCTTGATGATGTCGCGACGATTCATGGTGGTTTCCAACGAAGTGGCAGGTCGACTCGGGTGTGTCGATGCACCCCCGATGGGCGCCGTGGTGCGTGGTCTTGTGGACCACTTTCCAACAGGTGAGCAGGATAAGGGCCAGGGTTCGCGCCAAGGTTCCCGGCGCGGGCCGCGCCTGCGATGCAGTCGCCACGGCTGTGCAATAGTTCACCCATGAGCACAGTCATCAGCCGTGGCGCCTGCCCTCACGATTGCCCCGACACCTGCGCGATGCGCGTCACCGTGCAGAACGGCCGCGCGATCAAGGTGCAAGGTGACCCCGACCACCCGCCCACGCACGGCGCTCTGTGCACCAAGGTCTCGCGGTACCCCGAGCGCACCTACCACCCCGAGCGGGTGCTGTTTCCGATGCGGCGCGTCGGCCCGAAAGGCCTGGGCCACTTCGAGCGCGTCGGCTGGGACGAAGCGCTGGCCGACATCGCCCGGCGCCTCGGTGCGATCGCAGCACGCGACGCTCAGGCCATCGTGCCCTACAGCTACGCCGGCACGATGGGTCTGGTGCAAAGCGAGAGCATGGCAGCGCGCTTTTTCAACAAGCTCGGTGCGTCCCTGCTCGACCGCACGATCTGCTCCAGCGCCGGTGGCGAAGCCCTGGCCGCCACATACGGCGGCAAGGTCGGCATGCACCTCGAGTTCTATGCCGAGAGCCAGCTGATCGTCATCTGGGGCAGCAATTCGATCGCCTCAAACCTGCACTTCTGGACCTTCGCGCAGGCCGCCAAGCGCAACGGCGCGAAGCTGGTCTGCATCGACCCGCGCAAAACCGAAACCGCCGACAAGTGCCACCAGCACATCGCCTTGCTGCCCGGCACCGACGGAGCACTCGCACTCGGCCTGATGCACGAGCTGATCGGGAACGACTGGCTCGATCACGACTACATCGCACAGCACACCGAAGGCTGGCCGGCGCTGCGCGAACGTGCCTTGCAGTGGCCACCCGAGCGGGTGGCGCAGGTCTGCGGGATCACGGCCGATGAAGTGTGCGAACTGGCGCGCGCCTACGGCACGACGAAGCCCGCCGCGATCCGCCTCAACTACGGCATGCAACGTGTGCGCGGCGGGGGCAACGCCGCCCGGCTGATCGCGATCCTGCCGTGCCTGGTGGGCGCGTGGCGGCACCGCGCCGGCGGCTTGCTGCTGTCGAGCTCGGGCTGGTTCAAGGGTGTGCGCAACGACGCGGCCCTGCAACGGCCCGACCTGCTGGCCGGGCGGCTGCCCCGCACGATCAACATGAGCACGATCGGCGACGACCTGCTGCGCGAAGCGTCGCCCACCTTCGGGCCGAAGATCGAAGCGCTGCTCGTCTACAACAGCAACCCTGTGGCGGTGGCGCCGGAGTCGGGCAAGGTCGCGCGCGGCTTCGCCCGCGAAGACCTGTTCACGGTCGTGCTCGAACACTTCATGACCGACACCGCCGACCACGCCGACTACGTGCTGCCGGCCACCACGCAGCTCGAACACCTCGACGTGCACACGAGCTACGGTCACACCTACGTGATGTTCAACGAGCCGGCGGTGGCGCCGCTCGGCGAAGCCAAGGCCAACACGCAGATCTTTCGCGAGCTGGCGGTGCGTTTGGGCTTCACCGAGCCGTGTTTCGCCGACAGCGACGAAACGCTGGCGCGCACGGCCTTCAACGATCAGGTGGATTTCGACGCGCTGCGCGCGCAGGGCTGGGTCAAACTGCCCTTGCCCGATGCGCCGTTCGCGAACGGCGCGTTCCCGAGCGCGAGTGGCAAGTGCCAGATCGACTCGGCCGTCTACGGCGTGCCCGATCACGTGCCGAACTACGAATCCACCGCGAGCGCGCCCGAACTCGCGCAGCGTTACCCGCTTGCGATGATCTCGCCGCCGGCGCGCAACTTCCTCAACTCCAGTTTCGTCAACGTCAAGAGCCTGCGTGACATCGAAGGCGAGCCGATCCTCGAGATCGACGCCGCCGACGCGGCCGCGCGTGGTCTCACGAGCGGCCAGATGGTGCGTGTGTTCAACGACCGCGGCAGCACTCTGTGCAAGGCCGTCGTCAGCCCGCGCGCACGGCGCGGTGTGGTCAACGGGCTCGGCGTGTGGTGGCGCAAGCTCGGCGCAGCCGGCACCAACGTGAACGAGCTGACGCACCAGCAGCTCACCGACATCGGCCGCGCGCCGAGTTTTTACGACTGCCTGGTCGAAGTGGGCCACGCGCCCGCATCGGCACCGTGAGCCGCTGGCCGCTGATGGCGAGCCTGGGTCTGGTGGGGGTGGTGGTGCTGGCCGCGGCCAGCGTTTGTTTCACGTCCGGTTGCAGCACGATCGGTTATTACGCGCAGTCGGTCGGTGGCCACCTGGCGCTGGTGCGTGCGGCCAAACCCGTGCCCGAATGGCTGAACGACGAGTCCGCACCGCCGGCGTTGAAAGAGCGCCTCGCCTTGAGCCAGCGCATCCGCGATTTCGCAGTCAGCGAACTGAAGGAACCCGACAACGCGAGCTACCGGCGTTATGCCGACCTGAAGCGCGGCGCCGCGGTCTGGAATGTGGTGGCGGCGCCCGAGCTGAGCCTGAAGCTCACGACCTGGTGTTTCCCGGTGGTCGGCTGTGTCGGCTACCGCGGCTACTTCGACCGGGCCGAGGCCGATGCGTTTGCGCAGGAGCTGCGCGCGCAAGGCCTGGAAGCCAGCGTCTACGGCGTGCCCGCCTACTCCACGCTCGGCACGCTGCCCGGCGACTGGCTCGCCGACCCGTTGCTGAACACCTTCATCCACTACCCCGAAGGCGAACTCGCACGCCTGATCTTTCACGAGCTGGCGCACCAGGTGGTCTATGCGAAGGGCGACACGCTGTTCAACGAATCGTTCGCGACGGCAGTCGAGCGCCTGGGTGGCGCGCGCTGGCTGGCCGAACACGGCAGCGAAGAGGCGCGCGACGACTACCGGTTGTACGACGCGCGGCGTCAAGACTTCCGCGCACTGACGATGGGTTACCGCGAGCGCTTCGAGGCGCTCTACGCGAGCGCCGACAGCGACGCCACGAAGCGTGCCGCCAAAGCTGCGTTGATGGGGCAGATCAGGGCCGACTACGAGGCCATGAAGGCCGAACGCTGGGGCGGGTATTCAGGGTATGACGGCTGGTTCGCACGCGCCAACAATGCGTCGTTCGGCGTGCTCGCCGCCTACAACCAGCTGGTGTCCAATTTCGAGCGCCTGTTTGCACGCGAGGGGCGCGACTTCAGCGCTTTCTACGCCGAAGTGAAAAGAATTTCTGCGCTGCCGCTGGCCGAGCGGCGCGCCGCATTGCCCTGAGAGGAACCAAGCATGGCCGACATCAAGATCCACCGCGACCACACGCTCGGTCTGACGAAAGCGCGCAGGGTCGCGCTGCAGTGGGCCGAAGACGTGGAAAAGAACTTCGACATGGAATGCACCATCCTCGAGGGCGAGACGAGCGACACGGTCGAGTTCACGCGCTCGGGTGTGAAGGGCGAACTCGTGGTCGCGGCCGACCACTTTCAGCTCGAAGCCCGGCTCGGTTTCCTGCTCGGTGCGTTCAGCAAGACCATCGAAGGCGAGATCGAGAAGAACCTCGATTCGTTGCTGGCCAAGAGCGGCGCGGCGGGCAGGGCCGGCGCGAAGACAGCGCCCGCCAGGAAAGCGGCGGGCAAGACGGCGAAGAAGTAGCGCCACCGCTCGCTTCGGGCCGCCCCAAGCCGGCCCGTATCCCCTCGGGGGATCGGCTGGCGTACTCGCCAGCCGAGGGGTCTCATTTCATTTCAGTGATTCGATGAGGTCGATGTATTCCTGCATCGCTTCGTCGCTGCTCTTGCCCTTGGCAAGGCTCCAGGCGTCCCACTTGGCGCGGCCCACCATGTCGGTGAAGCCGGGGCGCTTTCCGTCCACGTCGCCCGCACTCGCCTGTTTGTACAGCGCGAAGATCTTCAGCAGCGTCATGTTGTCGGGTTTTTCCGGCAGGCTCTTCGAGGCGGCGACCGCTTGCTCGAATTGTTTCTTCAGATCGGCCATGAGGTGAATCTCCTGATCGGCACGCGTGCCGTGGGTGAAAATGTGCATTGACGGCGTCGATGTTACCCAGCATCTTGGGCAGACACAGAACAGACCCCGCAAGGAGAAACCCAATGCCTGAAACTTCGCAGCGCATGTCGCGCGTGGACACCGCTTGGCTGCGGATGGACAACGACGTGAACCTGATGATGATCGTCGGCGTCTGGCTGCTGCAACCCGGCATCACCCACGCGGCGCTGTGCGAGCGGGTCGAAGACAAGCTGCTCAAGTACGACCGCTTTCTGCAGAAGGTGGTGCAAGACGCGATGGGCGCAACCTGGGTGCACGACGACGCTTTCGACATCCAGCGCCACGTGCTGCACGAAAAGAAGCTCAAGCGCGAGCGCGGCCAGAGCGAACGCGAGGCGCTGCAGGCGCAGGTCGGCGAACTGGCCAACACCGCGCTCGACCCCGAGCACCCGCTGTGGCAGTTTCACCTGATCGACGACTACGAGGGTGGCAGCGCGCTGGTGGCACGGGTGCACCACTGCATCGGCGACGGCATCGCGCTGATCTCGGTGATGCTCTCGATCACCGACGGCGGCATGGACCCGCCCAAACGCAAGAAGCGCGAAGCCGCCGAGAGCGAAGGCGACTGGCTCGCCGACGCCGTGGTCAAGCCGCTGACCGACCTGGCCACCAAGGCGATCGGCATGTACGGCGGCGGCGTGGCCAAGTCGATGGAGATGCTCTCGAACCCGCAGCAGGGCCTGCTCGGATCGCTCGACATGGCACGCACCGGCGCCAAGGTGTTGGGCGACGTGGCAGCGATGGCGATGATGGCCGACGACTCGCCCACGCTGCTCAAGGGCAAGCCGATCGGCCAGAAGATCGTGGCCTGGGGCGAGCCGCTGCCGCTGGCGCAGGTCAAGGTGATCGGCAAGGCACTCAACTGTTCGATCAACGACGTGCTGCTGGCCTGCGTGGCCGGCGCCATCGGCGCCTACCTGAACGAGATGGGCGATGACCCGAGTGGCAAGGAGATCCGCGCGATGGTGCCGGTGAACCTGCGGCCGATCGAAAAAGCCTGGCAGCTCGGCAACCGCTTTGGCCTGGCGCCGCTCACGCTGCCGATTGGCATCGCGAACCCGATCGAGCGTGTCTACGCAGTGCGCACGCGCATGAACCAATTGAAGGACAGCTACCAGCCGCTGCTCGCGTTCGCGGTGCTCTCGGTCGCCGGCCTCTTGATCAAGCCGGTGCAGGACGGCCTGCTCGGCCTGTTCGCGAAGAAGGCCACCGCCGTGATGACCAACGTGCCCGGCCCGGCCACTCCGCTGAAGCTGTGCGGCTCGACGCTGCGCCAGACCATGTTCTGGGTGCCGGCCTCGGGCGACAT
>JAYVTD010000152.1:0-2088 GCA_043774765.1 Rhizobacter sp.
GCTGAGGTCACCGCCCTGGATTCGCCGGATCGCCTGCTTGAGCAGCCCCATCGGTTCGAGCACGAACCAGTAGCCGGTGTAGACGAGCACCGCCGCGCCCACCACAGCCAGCGCCAGCATGGCGACCTGCATCAGGTGCATCAGCGAGGTCGAGCGCGCCAGGTGCGCTTCGATGCTCGCCGCGAAGGCGTCGATGTGCGAGGCGAACAAGGCCGCGTCGGCGCCCAGACTGGGCGCGGTGGCGGGCGGCGGCGACGTTGCAAATCGGCTGCGGAAGCGGGCCCAGTCGTGCTCGACCGTGGCGAAGCGCTGGCCGACGCTGACGTCCCAGGGCACGAAGAGCGGTCGCTCGGGGTCGCCGTGGCGCAGCAGTTGCAGGCTGCGCTCGAACTCGGCCAGCTGCTGCGGCAGCGCCTGCGTGTCGCCGGTGCTCACCGACAGCACCATCCGGTACGACTGCATGCGCATGCGCCCGGCTTCGTTGACGGCGGCCGCACCGCCGTCGAGCTGCCACGAGCTCCACACCAGCGCCGCGATCAGAGCCATCGCCATCAGCAGGAACGGCAAGCCGACGAGAGCGAGCTTGGCGCCCAGGCTCCAGTGACGGGTCGTGTTCATGGGCCGAATCTAACCGTTTGCGCCACGCCAGGGCAGGCCGGGTCGTCGCCACAGATTGCGCCGGCTCAAATCTCCTGCACGAACTGCAACGTGGCCGCCTGCGACAGGTTCAGCAACTGGGCGACGTCTTGCACGTCGTCGGGCAGCGCCGCGTTGTCCCAGCCTTGCGCCGTGTGCCGCGCC
Organism: Rhizobacter sp.; assembly: GCA_043774765.1. GTDB lineage: Bacteria > Pseudomonadota > Gammaproteobacteria > Burkholderiales > Burkholderiaceae_C > LMDS01. The sequence goes on from JAYVTD010000152.1 coordinate 802, forward strand.
AGGCGCACCGCCAGCGACACGCTGCGCACGCTAGGGTGCTCGGCGTGGCGGTCGTCGCTGATGCGGATCAGCAGCTCGGGCAGGCGCCAGGCTTTCATCAGCGACTGCTGCAGGTCCATCAGGTCGATGTTCAGCACATCGAGCTGCGCCGCGCTGGAACGCAGCGCCGGGTCGGCACGTTGAGCCTGCTGGATGCGCAGCGCCAGCGCCGGGGCGTGGCACCACAACAGCATCTCGGCAAAGTCGTGCAGCAGGGCGGCGGCGTGGATCACGGCCGAGTCGTGGTCCATGCGGTGGACCGCGAAGCCGAGCGCGAAGTTGGCGCTGCGGTGGGCGCGCTGCAGGGTCTGGTTCAGGCCGGCGAGCGCCTCGGGTTCGTCGCGCAGGCGGTCCTCGACCGTGGGTTGCACCCCGAAGCTGCCGAAGAAGGGCGAGATGCCCATCATGACCAGCGCGGCGGTCACGGTTTCGGTGTCGGTCACGACGCGGCTGCCGCGGTGCGCCGACGAATACGCCAGCACCTTCAGCGTCATCAGCGGGTCGCCCGAGATCATTTCGCCGATGCTGTTGGCGTCGACGTCGTCTTCGTTGATGCGCAAGGCTTCGAGCGCTTCCGACGTGTGCGCCAGCACCGGAATCTCGGCCGCGCGGAAGTGCGCCGTCCACGCCGCCAGGCCGCGCAGCGGCTGCGTCAGGGCGAGGTTTGGTGGTGGTGGGGCGCTTGACATGGGGGCGGGGAGTCGGGGGATCGTTCCTGCTTATCGGCAGCGGGGTGCCCCGGCTTGAATCGGCCACGCCGCTACAGCGACAGGATGTGACCTTCCTGCGGTTTCACCTGCCCGCCCAGCAGCGTGGCATAACAGGCCTCGACGGCGGCTTCGCCCCGGCCGCGCACCACCACCAGCCAGGGCTGGCGCGCGTCGGTCACCGGTTTCATGAAAGCCGCCCAGGCCGTTGCCAAACGCTGCTGCAGCGCGGGGCGGCCCCAGTCGGCCACGCGCTTCTTGATCTGCGCCGGCGCGAAGAACAACACCGGGCGCGGGCCGGGCAGGCCCTTGCCGCTGCCGAGCGCTTCCCAGTGCGTGCCACCCACCGAGCAGCTGTAGGCCAGCTGCTCGCCGAGGTGGGCATGCACGCCGGCGCGCACCACCACGCTGCCGCTGAAGTCGACGTAGACACTGGGCTCCTGCGCCAGGCCGGTCTGCACGGCATCGTAGGTCAGCACCTCGTCATAACAGCCGAGCGACTGCGTGAAGGCCAGGTTGGCGGCCGAGGTCAGGCCGACCA
>JAYVTD010000153.1:0-4182 GCA_043774765.1 Rhizobacter sp.
GGTGAGGGCCGAGAACAGCGGGAAGTAGGTCAGCACCGCCAGCAGCATGCCGGCCAGGATGATCGGCTTGCGGCCGATCTTGTCCGACAGCGTGCCGAAAAGCACGAAGAACGGCGTGCCGATGATCAGCGAGATCGCGATCAGGATGTTCGCGGTCGCGTTGTCCACCTTCAGTGGGCCGGTCAGGAAGAACAGCGCATAGAACTGCCCGGTGTACCAGACCACTGCCTGGCCACTCGTCAAGCCGATGAGCGCCAGGATCACGATCTTCAGGTTCTTCCACTCACCGAAAGATTCGGTCAGCGGTGCCTTCGAGGTCTTGCCCTCTTCCTTCATCTTCTTGAAGGCCGGCGACTCGTTCATGCTCAGGCGGATCCACACGCTGATCGCGAGCAGCGCGATCGACACGAGGAACGGCACGCGCCAGCCCCAGTCGGCGAAAGCCTTTTCGCCTTCCTTGGTGAAGTCGCCGCCACCCAACACATATCGAGTCCCGAGAATCACCATCAGGGACAGGAACAGGCCGAGCGTCGCAGTGGTCTGGATCCACGACGTGAACGCACCGCGCTTGCCGTGCGGCGAGTGTTCGGCCACGTAGGTGGCCGCACCGCCGTACTCGCCGCCGAGCGCCAGGCCCTGCAGCATGCGCAGCAGGATCAGAATGATCGGAGCCGCCACGCCGATCGAGGCGTAGTTCGGCAAGATGCCGACGATGAAGGTCGACAAGCCCATGATCACGATCGTGACCAGGAAGGTGTACTTGCGGCCGATCATGTCGCCGAGTCGGCCGAAGAAGATCGCACCGAACGGCCGCACGATGAAGCCGGCCGCGAACGCCAGCAACGAGAAGATCGTCTGCGAAGTCGGGTCGAGATTCGAGAAGAACTGCTGGCCGATGATGACGGCGAGGGTGCCGTACAGATAGAAGTCGTACCACTCGAAAACCGTGCCCAGACTCGAAGCGAAGATGACCTTCTTCTCTTCTTTGGTCATGGGCTGGCCGACTTTCGAGCCTGCTGCCACTGTGGTTGCCATGTTGTCTCTCTCCTTGTGTTGAACCGCACTCCACCCCGTGGTGATGTGATGCCGCATGGTCATGGCGAGCTCTGACCCTCTGCTTACGCTGGGCTGACCGCCGGCTGACGAACTCAGGTGCAACCCGTGGTGCCCATCCCGTCATGCGAGAAACGGGTGACGAAATTCAGCGTCGAGGGAAAACACTGAGGCCACGATCAGTACGCCAGCCGCGCCTGGTAGGTCTGCTGCGAAGCGGCGCGCGCGTCGCCGAGCGTGAGCAGACCGCGGGCGTGCAGCAGCGGGACGAGCCTGAGGAAAACTTCGGCGGTGACCAGCGCGTCGCCGAGCGCGCTGTGCCGGCCGGTGACGGGCACACCGACGCGCTCGGCGATGGCCTCAAGGCGGTGCGACGCCTGGTGCGGGTGCAACCATGCCGACAGCAGCAAGGTGTCGAGCACCGGGTGGTCGAAGCGCAAGCCGCTGAGCTCTTCCTTCATCTGCAGGAAGCGCATGTCGAATGCGGCGTTGTGCGCCACCAGCACGGTCTCGGCGGCGAAGGCATGGAACACCGGAAGCACCTCAAGGATCGTCGGCTGCCCTTGCAGCGTCTCGGGCCGGATGCCGTGGATCGCGATCGACGCGGCAGCCAGCGCACGGCGCGGGTCGACCAGCTGCTCGAAACTTTCGTGGCGCAGCAGCTTGCCGTTGACGATGCGGGTGGCGCCGATCTGGATGATCTCGTCGCCGTCCGACGGTGACAGCCCCGTGGTCTCGGTGTCGAACACGGTGCAGCTCAAACCGGCCAGCGGGCGTTCTTCGAGCGCGCGCGTTTGCGCCGAGGTCTGGAACAGGTCGAAATCGTAAAACTCGGGGCGGCCGTCGCCGCGCTCCAGCGGCGCCGCGGGCAGCGCCTCGCCCGCCGCCGCACACGGCAGCAGGAAGCGGAAGAACGACTCGTGCCGCACCCGCTCGCGCTCGAACCAGAACTCGCCGCCATGGCGTTCGACCACGTCGCGCAGCGTCAGCGGCGTGGCGTCGGCGCCGCTGCGCATCGCGTCGATCTGCCAGTTCATCACGGTCTCGGTGCTCAGGCCCGCGCCGGCCCACACCAGATCGAGTTGCGCCCGCGCCCCGGCCGGCTGCAGGCGCAGGCGCAGCACACGCACGTCGTATTCGTCGACCAGCCGGCCGGCGAGGTAGGCCAGCGCCTGCAGCAGCGAATAGCTGTCGACCTTGAGCCACACGCTCGCATCGACTTCGCTCGCGCTCACCCGCACCGCGCCCAGCGTTTCGATGCGGCGAACGCCGGCCGCCACCAGGTCGGCGCCGAGCATGTCTTCCATCGGCCAGCGGGTTTTCATGCCGGCCAGCACGTCGGCGGCGAGGGCCTGCAGGCGCCCGGTCATGGCACCGACCTCGTCGCGCACGACCCGCTGGAAACGTTCGCGCATCGGCGGCTCCAGTTCGGGCAGCTCCAGCATCTCGACCGCCGCCTGCAGGTTGCCCAGCGACGCGCGGCTGCCTTCGGTCAGGCCGAGCAGCAGGCGGTCGCGCAGCGCTTCCTGCTCGAAGTCGCGGGTGATGTCGTCGAGCATCAGCACAAAACCACTCAGTGTGGGCTCGGCGGCAACGCCTGCGGCTTCTTCTGCAGCCGAGTGCACGGCCGCCATCTGGACCCGCAGCAGCCGGCCCGAGCCGGTGCTGGTGACGAACTGCGCCGACGGGTGGGCCGTGCCGGCGCGCGCGCGCTGGCGGATCGACTCGAGCGCGTGCGCGAGCAGCTCGCGCTCGAACACGGCGTAGATCGAGCGGCCCAGGCCGATCAGTTCGGCCCCGCCGGCCGTCGCCGGCGTGCGCGACCAGGTCAGGGCCTGCGCACGCGCGTGGCTGTTGTAGAGCAGGATGCGGCCGTCGAGGTTGCAGACCACGACACTCTGCGTCAGCTCGGCCATCAGCGCCGACAGGCGGCTGCGTTCCTGCTCGATGCCGCGGCTTGCCTGCGCGATCTGCAATGCCACGTCGTCGCGCAGGCGGGTGCGCTGCTGCGCCAGGGCGTTCAGCGCCTCGGCCAGCTGGCGGTTGGCGGCGCTGCCCTGCACGTCGAGCTCGCGCGCCGCACTGCCGGCGAGCAGCACCTGGGCCTGTTCGGCGAGCCGGTGCGGTGCTTCGACGAAACGCTCGAACCCGCGGCCGGCAGCCCACGCGGCAGCACCGAACACCACGAGCCAGAGCATCACGAGCAGCATCGCCCGCGAGGCCAGCAGCGCCACCACCGCGTCGCGCTCGGCCGGCTCGAGCGTGGCCCAGACCAGCGCCACGCTGGCGCCGGCGAGCAGCGCCAGGGCCAGCGCCAGGGCGGCGAGCAGCAGCGGCAGGCGCCGGGCGGGTTGCAGCTTCAAGCGCGCGCCTCCAGCATCTGGCGCACCTTCTGCACCAGCTCCTTGGTGGAAAACGGCTTGGTCATGTAGGCGTCAGCGCCCGAGCCCAGGCCCTTGGCGATGTCGGTCTCGCGGCCCTTGGCGGTCAGCATCAGGATCAGCGTGCCGCGCACCGCCTCGTCGGCGCGCACTTCCTGGCAGACCTCGAAGCCGGTCTTCTTGGGCATCATCACGTCGAGCAGCACGAGCGCCGGCTGGTCACGCCGGATCGCGGCCAGCGCCTCTTCACCGTCGCGGGCCACACTCACCGCGTAGCCTTCGCGCTTCATCAGGTATTCGAGCGAGACGACGATGTTGGGCTCGTCGTCGGCGATCAGGATGTGCTGGCTCATGGTGTGCCTCCGGGTGTGTCGCTCGCGCTCTGCCACGGCAACTCGAACACAAAACACGCGCCCACGCCGGGCGTGGGCGAAAGCCCCAGCGTGCCGCCGAAATGCTCGACGATCTGGCGGCTGATCGGCAGGCCCAGGCCGGTGCCTTGCGGCCGGTGCGCGGCGTCGCCGCCCTGGCGGAACTTCTCGAAGATCAGGGCCTGCTGATCGGGCGCCACGCCGCTGCCGTTGTCTTCGATCTCGACCCGCAGCCCGGTCTCAATCGCACGCAGCCGCACGCCCACGCGGCCACCCTCGGCCGGCAGGAACTTGGCGGCGTTCGAGAGCAGGTTCAGCAGCACCTGCGTCAGCCGGTCGGCGTCGAGCCGCAGCGTGGGCACCGACTCGGGCAGCTC
>JAYVTD010000154.1:0-17166 GCA_043774765.1 Rhizobacter sp.
CCGAGCGGATGCTGCCGGCGGAACTTGACGCCGAGCTGCTCCTGGCGCAAACGCGACCACAACCGGGCTTCAGCATCGGTCATGCCGAAGCGCAAGGTCTTGGCGTTTTGTCTGGCGGCGGTGCTGGCTTGGTTTTGCATGTGGTGTTGGTACGCGAAGGCCCCCATCCCGGCCTTCCCCCAGAGGGGGAAGGAGCGAACTCAGTTTCGAACCGGCTTGCCCGTTTGCAGCATGCCCATGATTCGTTCTTGCGTTTTTTCGTGGTCGAGCAGGCCGCAGAAGTGTTTGCGTTCCAGCGCCATCAGGTATTCCTCGCTGACCATCGAACCGGCATCGACATCACCGCCGCAGACCACGTCGGCGATCAGTGCCGAGATGTGGAAGTCGTGCGCGCTGATGAACCCGCCGTCGCGCATGTTGGCCAGCTGCGCCTTGATGGTGGCGATGGCGTTGCGGCCAGCCACCGGGAAAAGCGTGCGCGCCGGGGCGCGGTAGCCGGAGTCGAACATGGCCTTCGCCTGTTGCGATGCCACGTACAACAGCTCGTCCTTGTTCGGCACGATCACGTCGCTCCAGAGCAGGTAACCGAGCTTGCGCGACTCGATTGCGCTGGTGCCCACCTTGGCCATCGCGGCGTTGGTGAAACCGTCAGAGAGGAACTTGAAGATGTCGGCATTCGCGTTGCCGGCCGAGGCCATCTCGGCCGCACGGCGCGCGATGTAGGTCAGGCCGCCGCCGCCCGGGATCAGGCCGACACCAACTTCGACCAGGCCGATGTAACTTTCCATCGCCGCGACACGCTTGGCCGTGTACACCGCGATCTCGCAGCCACCGCCGAGAGCCATGCCACGCACCGCCGCCACCACCGGCACTGCCGCGTAACGAACCCGCAGCATGGCGTCTTGCAGCTTCTTCACTTCGGGCAGGATGCCCTTGCCGCCGGCCTTCATGAACACCGGCATCATCTGCTCGAGATTCGCACCGGCCGAGAACACGTCGTCGGGCGACCAGATCACCAGCCCCTTGTATTCGCGCTCGGCGAGTTCCACGGCCTTCGTCAAACCTTCGATCACGCCCTGGCCGATCAGGTGCAGCTTCGCGGTGATGCTCGCGATCAGCACCTCGCCGTCGAGCGTCCAGACGCGCATCTCGTCGTTCTTGAAGACTTCGGTGCCCGACTTCAGCGGCGCCTGCGCGCCCGAGCCGAACACCGATTCGCGGAAGTGCTGGCGCTGGTACACCGGCAGCGTGCTCGGTGCAACCCAGCGTGCGTGCGCAGCGCTCCACGAACCTTCGGCGTGGTGCACGCCGCCGTTGGCCGCGACCGGGCCTTCGAAGACCCAGGCCGGCAGCGGCGCCTTGCTGAGCGCGGTGCCGGCATCGATGTCTTCCTTGACCCAGTTCGCAACCGTTGTCCACCCGGCCGCCTGCCACAGCTCGAACGGGCCCTGGCTCACACCGAAACCCCAGCGCATCGCGAAGTCGATGTCGCGCGCGCTCTCTGCGATGTCACCGAGGTGCACCGCGGCGTAGTGAAAGCTGTCGCGCAGGATCGCCCACAAGAACTGCGCCTGCGGGTTCTTTGATTCACGCAGCAGCTTCAGGCGCTCGACCGGAGCCTTCTTCAGCATGCGCACGACGATCTCGTCGGCCTTGCCACCACCAGCCACATAGGTGCCGCTCGCCGCATCGAGACGCTGAATGTCCTTGCCGACCTTCTTGTAGAACCCCGCGCCGGTCTTCTGGCCGAGCGCGCCCTGCTCGATCAGCTTCGCCAGCACCGGCGGTGTGGCGTAGCTGGGGAAGAACGGGTCCGAGGCCAGGTTGTCCTGCAGCGTCTTGATCACGTGCGACATCGTGTCCAGCCCCACCACGTCGGCGGTGCGGAAGGTGCCACTGCTGGCGCGGCCGAGCTTCTTGCCGGTCAGGTCGTCGACCACGTCGTAGCTCAGGCCGAAGGTCTCGGCCTCTTTCATCGTCGCCAGCATGCCGGCGATGCCGACGCGGTTGGCGATGAAGTTGGGCGTGTCCATCGCCCGCACCACGTTCTTGCCGAGCGCGGTGGTGACGAAGGCTTCGAGCTGGTCAAGGATCTCGGGCTTGGTCGTCGGGGTGTTGATCAGCTCCACCAGCGCCATGTAGCGCGGCGGGTTGAAGAAGTGGATGCCGCAGAAGCGCGGCTTGATCTCTTCGGGCAGCACTTCAGACAGCTTGGTGATCGACAGGCCGGAGGTGTTGCTCGCAACGATGGCGTGCGGCGCCACCGCCGCTGCGATGCGCTTGTACAGGTCGAGCTTCCAGTCCATGCGCTCGGCGATGGCTTCGATGATCAGGTCGCAGTCCTTGAGCAGATCGAGGTGCTCTTCGTAATTGGCCTGCTGGATCAAGGCCGCGTCTTCGGGAATGCCGAGCGGCGCGGGCTTCAGTTTCTTCAGGCCTTCGACCGCCTTGGTGACGATGCCGTTCTTCGGGCCTTCTTTCGCCGGCAGGTCGAACAGGATCACGGGAATCTTGCAGTTGACGAGGTGGGCGGCGATTTGCGCGCCCATCACGCCGGCGCCGAGCACGGCGACCTTGCGCACGGGGAATCGATTCATGACGGTCTTCCTTGATTTGAATTCAGCGGGTCTGCGAAGTCACTCGACGCGGACCCAGGTTTGCGTGCGGCCGAGCATGGGCGCGCCGATGTAGCCACGCACCGCGAGTGTCTTGCCGCCTTCGCTCGGTGTCAGGCGCACCTTGTACGTCTTGCCGTTGTTTGGGTCGAGGATCTCGCCGCCGTCCCAGCGGCCCTTGTCGGAGTCGCTCTGCTTCACGTTCCTGATGAGCGTCATGCCGACCAGCGGCTTGTCCTTGCGCTCGTCGCTGCACTTGTCGCACACCGCATCGGCCTTGGCTTCTGGGTCGAGCAGCTTTTCGAGCTTGCCGGTGAACACGCCACCGGTTTCGGTGACGCGGATCAACGACTTCTCTCTCTTGGTCTCGTCGTCGATCGTCTTCCACAGCCCGGCCGGCGTGGCCTGGGCGTGGGCGATCGCCGCGAACAGCCCGAGGCCGAGTGCCAGGGCGAGCTGTCTGGTCTGGCGAATCATCATGGTTTGTCTCCTTGGGGTCTTGTTGGGCCCGCGCTCAGAACAAGGCTTCCTCCATTTCCATCAGCGAAGCCGAACCGGCGCGTGCCGTGCGGATGAGTGTCGCCGTTTCCGGCAGCAGCTTGGCAAAGTAGAAACGCGCGGTGCACAGTTTTGCCTTGTAGAACGGGTCGCCGCCGCCCACCTTCTCGAGCGCCACCTTGGCCATGCGGGCCCAGAAGTAGCCGAACACCAGGTGGCCGCAGATACGAAGATAGTCGACCGCCGCAGCACCCACTTCGTCGGGGTTTTTGAAGGCCTTCATGCCGATCTCGGTCGTCAGCTTGGTCACCTTCTCGCCCAGTTCGGCGAGCGGGTTGATGAATTCCTGCATCGCCTCGTTGGTGCCTTCTTCCTCGACGAACTCGGCCACCAATCTGCCGAACTTCTTCAGCTTGGCGCCGTTGTCGCCCAGCACCTTGCGGCCCAGCAGGTCGAGCGACTGGATCGTGTTGGTGCCTTCGTAGATCATGTTGATGCGCGCGTCGCGCACGAACTGTTCCATGCCCCACTCGTGAATGAAACCGTGGCCGCCGAAGACCTGCATGCAGTGGGAGGTGGCGATCCAGGCGTTGTCGGTCAGGAAGGCTTTCACGATCGGGGTGACGAGTGCGACCATGTCGGCGCACTCGGCACGCACTTCGTCGTTGTCGGTGGCGAGCTCCTTGTCGAGCTGCAGCGTGGTCCACATCGCCAGGGCACGGCCACCTTCGGCGTAGGCGCGTGCGGTCAGCAGCATCTTGCGCACGTCGGGGTGCACGATGATCGGGTCGGCCGCCCTGTCGGGCGCCTTCACGCCTGACAGTGAGCGCATCTGGATGCGGTCTTTGGCGTAGGCAGCAGCGTTCTGGTACGCCACTTCGGTCAGGCCGAGCGACTGCATGCCGACCCCCAGCCGCGCCGCGTTCATCATCACGAACATCGCCGCCAGGCCCTTGTTCGGCTGGCCGACCAGCGTGCCGACCGCACCGTCGAGATTCAGCTGCGCGGTGGCGTTGCCGTGGATGCCCATCTTGTGTTCGAGGCCACCGCAATAGATCGGGTTGCGTTCGCCGATCGACCCATCGGCCTTCAGCTTGAACTTGGGCACCACGAAGAGCGAGATGCCCTTCGAACCCGCCGGTGCGTCGGGCAGGCGCGCGAGCACGAGGTGGATGATGTTCTCGGCCATGTCGTGTTCGCCGGCCGAGATGAAGATCTTGTTGCCGGTGATCTTGTAGGTGCCGTCGGGCTGCCCTTCTCTTTCAAAGGGAATGGCCTTGCTGCGCAGCATGCCGAGGTCGGTCCCGCAGTGCGATTCGGTCAGGCACATCGTGCCGGTCCACTGGCCGCTGGTGAGCTTGGGCAGGTACAGCGCCTTCTGCTCGTCGGAGCCGTGCGCGTGCAGCGCTTCGTATGCGCCGTGCGACAGGCCCGGGTACATGGTCCAGGCCTGGTTGGCCGAGTTCATCATCTCGTACATGCACTGGTTCACCATGTGCGGCAGGCCCTGGCCGCCGAACGCCGGGTCGCAGCTCAGTGCCGGCCAGCCGCCTTCGACGAACTGCGCGTAGGCTTCCTTGAAGCCCTTCGGCGGCTTCACTTCGTGCGTGGTCTTGTCGAGCACGCAGCCCTCTTCGTCGCCGCTCTGGTTGATCGGCGCAAGCACGCTGCCGGCGAACTTGCCACCTTCTTCGATCACCGCGTTGATGGTGTCGATGTCGATGTCGGCGTGGGCCGGCAGCTGTTTGAGTTCATCGACGGCGTTGAGCAACTCGTGCATCACGAACTGCATGTCGCGCAGAGGCGGGGTGTATCGGGTCATGTCAACTCCAGGGAAGGGAAACTCAGGGCTGTTTGGCGACGCGTTTGGTACGCGCGCTGGGCGCGGCCGGGGCCGCGGCGATGTAGTGCGAAAGAACGTTCTCGAAGCCGGCGCGGGCGCGTGCATCGGCGCCGGGGCGGCGCAGGAAACGGGCGTCGTGGTGCAGCGCCAGAATCAGGCCGTGCACTTCGAACAGCAGTTGCTGTGCGTCGGTGTCGGCACGCAGGTGGCCTTCTTCGATCGCCATGTCGATCGCACGCACCAGCGCCAGATGCCACGTTTGCACCATGCCGACAAGTGCGTCGCGCACGGGCCCGGGGCGGTCGTCGAACTCGACTGCGCCGCTGATGTAGATGCAGCCGGCGTCGATCTCGACCGACACCCGCTTGAACCAGCGGTCGAACAGCACGCGAAAGCGCGGCAGCCCGCGCGGTGCCGCCATCGCAGGCTCGAAGATCTCTTCGGAGAATTGGGCGTGGTACTCGCGCACCACCGAAATCTGCAGTTCCTCGCGCGAACCGAAGTGCGCGAAGACCCCCGACTTGCTCATCTGCGTGACTTCGGCCAGCGCACCGATCGACAAACCTTCCAGGCCCATGTGCGAGGCCAGCGCCAGCGCGGCGTCGAGGATCGCTGCACGGGTCTGGCGGCCTTTCAGCAGCGGGCGCTGAGCGCCGCTGGCGTCGGGGGCGGGCTCGCCGGTGGTCGGTGCGTTGTCGGTCACGGCAGATGGCGCCCCGGGGTTGGTGGTCAAAACGAACGATCGTGCTATTTTGCAGAAGATCGAACGATCTGCGACGGATTGCCTCTGGCGATTTGCGGTCTTTTTCTAGGGTTCGGCGCCTAGAAGCGCTTTGAGAGGCGATTCCCGACGGGCGGTCGGGCAGCCGCCGCAAAACCCCGGCCGCTACGATCGCCCTTCGTTGTGACAAGAGGTGTGTCAATGAAAGTCGCGGTGGTGGGCCTGGGGGCGGTCGGTGGTTTGCTGGCCGGGCGCCTGGCGTCAGCCGGGTTCGATGTGGCGGCGCTCGCGCGCGGCGAAACACTGACCGCGCTGCGCGAGCGCGGACTGACGGTGCTGATGGGCGGCCAGGTGCTGAGCGCGCCGATCCGAGCCAGCAGCGACGCTCACGAGCTCGGCCCGCAAGACCTGGTGATCGTCGCGCTGAAAGGCCCGGCGCTCGCCACCGCAGCCCAAGGCCTGCAGCCGCTGCTCGGCCCGCAGACCGTGGTGATGCCGGCGATGAACGGCGTGCCGTGGTGGTTTTTGCAGGCCGGCGCCTCGGGCGCTCCGGCACGGCGCCTCGCCAGCATCGACCCCGATGGCCGCATCGAAGCGTCGATCCCGCTCGCGCGGGTGCTCGGCTGCGTCGTGCACTTCACCTGCTCGAGCCCACAACCCGGCGTGGTGCAGCATGGCTTTGGCGACCGGCTGATCGTCGGCGAAGCGGTGGGTGGCGCGTCGGCACGCACGAGCGCGGTCTGCGCTGCGCTCGCGAAGGCCTGCTTCCAGGCCGAAGCCAGCACCGACATCCGCCACGACATCTGGTTCAAGCTGTGGGGCAACATGACCATGAACCCGGTCTCGGCATTGACCGGCGCCACCACCGATCACATTCTCGACGACCCGCTGGTGCACGGTTTCATCCTGCGGGCGATGGCAGAAGCGGCGTTGATCGGTGCGCGTATCGGCTGCCCGATCACGCAGTCGGGCGAAGAACGCATGGCGGTCACGCGCCAGCTCGGCGGCTTCAAGACCTCAATGCTGCAGGACCTGCAGGCCGGCCGCGCGCTCGAACTCGACGCGCTGGTGAGCGCGGTGCACGAGATCGGCACGCACTTCGATGTCGCCATGCCGAACATCGGCGCGCTGCTCGGCCTGACGCGGTTGATGGCGCGCGAGCGCGGGCTCTACCCGCCCTGACCTTGGTGACACGCCGATGACGGGCGCGCGCAGCCGCTGTGGCGACGGTGCAGCATCCATGCGTTGAGTGCATGATGGGGGCCTTGAGGGAACACCCCGTCATGCATTACGCTCGAAGCCTCATGGAAGTACTGCAACTCGACATCTCCGGTCGGCCGCAAGCGTGGATCTCCGCCAAGGAAGCCGCCGTCATCTATGCCAGCGAAGGCGTCGCCTGGACTTTGGGTGACACGTTCTTCGTGCTGCGCGGCGGCACGCAGCGCCGCACCGGTTTGCAGTCGCGCATCGAGGTGCACCCGATCATCGCGGTGAAGGGTTCGGTGCCGAGCCGGGCCTGGCGGCAAACGCCGGCGCTGTCGAACCCCAAACTCTTCGCCCGCGACCGCGGCATCTGCGCCTACTGCGGCGACCGCTGCCACTTCGACGAACTGACCCGCGAGCACATCATTCCTACCTCGCGCGGTGGGCACGACACCTGGATGAACTGCATCACCGCCTGCCGCCCGTGCAACGGCCACAAGGGCAACCGCATGCCGGAAGAAGCTAACATGTCGCTGATGTTCCTGCCCTACGTGCCGAACCTGCACGAAGACATGATCCTGCGTGGCCGGCGAATACTCGCTGACCAGATGGAATTCCTGCTCGCCAGCGTGCCCAGGCACAGCCGGCTGCACGGTTAGGTTTCTACTTCAGCACACGCCCGAGGAAGCTCGCGATCACGCGTGTCAGCTCATCGGTCTGGCGCTCGAAGAAGTGCTCGGCGCCCTGAATCACCACCTGCTCGGAGCCCGGAACCTTCAGGATCTGCGTGCGCCGCTCTTCGCCGCCGTAGCGTGTGACCTGCCAGTCGAGCGTGCCGTAAACGTCGAGCACCGGGAGCTTGATGCGGAACATGTCTTCGAGGCCATTGATGATGCTGATGAACACCCAGGCGTCGACGGCCGGGTTCGGTGTGGTGATCAGGTACTGGTTGGCCATCGTCGCGCCCAGGCTGTGCGAGACGATCGCGACCTTCTTGAAACCCTTTGCGTGCAACCACTGCGCCGCCAGCGCGAAGCGCTCGGTCGAATCGGGGAACATCGGCAGGTAGTCGCCGATCTTGGCCGTGCCGGGCAATACCGGCAGCTGGATCGACAAGGTCGAATAACCAGCATCGGCAAGCAGCGTTCGCAGCGCGCCGTAGAGCTCGAAGTCGGGGCCCCAGCCGCGCCCATGGGCAACGATCACCGCGCCCAGCGGCTTGGCCGCAGGCGTGTACAAGCCCAGGAACCTGTGCCCGTTCTTCTGCTCGATCTGCACCGCTTCGCCGACCACGAGCGCGGCGAGTGTCTCCTTGGCCCAGCGCGATTCGCGCTCGTAGTCTTGCGCCGCGGCGAGGCCACAGCCCCACAGCAGCAGCGCAGCGAACAGCGCTTTCAGAGTCTTCATGAACATCGTTGGCCGATTCACCAAAAAAGAAGCCCGCCGCGGCGGGCTTCCTCAATCAACTGCGCGAACCTCAGGCGAGGCGGAACGGCAGCTTGCGCAGGCGCTGCCCGGTGGCCGCGAACACCGCGTTGCCCACCGACGGGCTGATCAGCGCCGTCAGCGGCTCGCCGATGCCGCCCGGCTTTTCGGTGCTGGCGATCATGTGCACGTCGATCGCCGGCGACTCGTTCATGCGCACCACCGGGTAGTCGTTGAAGTTGCTCTGCTCGACCACGCCGTCTTTCAGCGTGATCTCGCCGAACAGCGCCGCCGACAAGCCGAAGATCGTGCTGCCCTCGATCTGCTGCGCCACGACGTTGGGGTTGACCATGCTGCCCACATCGGCCGCGATCGTGACACGGTGGACCTTGATGTCTTTGCCGGAGACCGACACTTCCGAGACCATCGCGAGGTAGGTGCCGTAGCCTTCCATCACCGCCACGCCGCGCGAGCGGCCGGCCGGTGCCGCCTTGCCCCAGCCCGACTTCTCGGCCACGGTGGCCAGCACCTTCAGGTAACGCGGCTCCTTGGTCAGCAACGCCTGGCGGTAGGCGACCGGGTCTTTGCCGGCCGACACAGCCAACTCGTCGATGAACGACTCGTTGGCGAACACGTTGAGCGCGTGCGACACCGAACGCCAGTAGCCGACCCGCAGCCCGGTGTCGTGAATGACAACCTGGCCGAGCTGGTTCGGAATGTCGTAGGGCATCACGGCCGCTTCGGTCATGAACGGGTCGAGCCCGTCTTTCACGAAGGCCGCGAACAAACGCTGAGTGACCGAGGGCGAGGTCAGGTGCACCTTCACCGCCGTCGGCATGCCGTTCGCACCGAGGCCGGCCGTCAGCGTGTGGCGGCTGATCGGGCGATAGAAGTCGTGCTTCATGTCGTCTTCACGCGACCACAGCAGCTTCACCGGTGCGCCGACCGCCTTCGAGATCTCGATCGCCTGGGCGATGAAGTCGAAGTCGATGCGGCGACCGAAGCCACCACCGAGGAAGGTGGTGCGCATCGTGATCTGCTCGGGCTTCAGGCCGGTGATGGCCTGCGCCGTGCCGACCGCCGCCTGCTGGAACTGGGTCGGGCCGTAGAGCAGGCAAGAGTCTTTGCGCACGTCGGCGGTGAAGTTCATCGGCTCGAGCGGCGCGTGCGACAGGAACGGCAACTCGTAGGTCGCTTCGACCTTCTTCGCCGCCGCACCGTAGCCGGCGTCGAAATTGCCAAGCTTGCGGAACTCGGCACCCGGCTTCGCGCTGGCGGCCTTCAATGCGACCGCTATGCCGGCCGAGTTCAGCGACTTGCCAGCGCCTTCGTTCCAGACGACTTTGACGGTCTCGAGCGCCTTCTTGGCATGCCAGTAGGTGTCGGCCACCACGGCCACGCCGTCGCCGACCTGCACCACGTTCGTCACGCCGGGCATGCCTTTGGCCTGCGCAGCGTCGAAGCTCACCGGCTTGCCGCCGATCACCGGGCACTGTGCGAGCGCGGCGTACAGCATGCCGGGCAGCTTGACGTCGATGCCGAATTCGGCGCTGCCGTCGACCTTGGCCGGCGTGTCGCGGCGCGCGGTCCACTTGCCGACGACCTTGAAGTCTTTCGCGTCCTTGAGCTTGGGCGCTTTCGGCGGCGTGAGCTTGGAAGCGGCCTCGGCAACGTCGCCATAGGTGAGCTTCTGGCCGGCCGGGCCGGTGATCACGGCGTTGGCCACGCTGCAGGCCGAAGGGTCGACCTTCCAGCGCTCGGCCGCGGCCTGCACGAGCACGATGCGCGCTTGCGCCCCGGCCACACGCAGCCCGTCGTAGGCCTCGCGCACGGAGGTGGAGCCGCCGGTCAGCTGGCCGCCGAGCATCGTGTTGGTGTAGGGCTCGCCGGCGGGGGCCATCTCGATGCGCACCTTGGCGATGTCGACCTCGAGTTCTTCGGCCACCAGCATCGGCATCGACGTGAACACGCCCTGGCCCATTTCGGCGCGGGCGCAGATGATGGTCACGGCGTTGTCGGTGCCCACCTTGACCCAGGCGTTAGGCATCGCGCCCGGGGCGGTGGCGCTCGGTGGCAGGCCCATGGGGCCCTTGTCGGTCATGGTTGCGCAGCCCACGATCAGGCCGCCGGAAAAGATGCCGCCACCAACGGCAGCACCGGTCTTGACGAACTGGCGCCGCGAGGAGTTTTGCAGGGTCGTCATGGCTCAGGCTCCTTTCGTGCCGGCAGCCGTCTGGATGGCGGCGCGGATACGGGGGTAGGTGCCACAGCGGCAGATGTTGCCCGACATGGCACTGTCGATGTCGGCGTCGGTGGGCTTGGGCTTGGCCGTCAGCAGCGCGACCGCGCTCATGATCTGGCCCGACTGGCAGTAACCGCATTGCGGCACGTCGAGCGCCACCCAGGCGGCCTGCACCTTCTTGCCGATCTCGGTCGAGGCCATCGCTTCGATGGTGGTGACGTTCTTGCCGGCGGCGGCAGACAGCGGCGTCTGACATGAACGCACTGGCGTACCGTCGAGGTGCACGGTGCAGGCGCCGCACAGCGCCATGCCGCAGCCGAACTTTGTGCCGGTCAGGCCGATCTCGTCGCGGATCACCCACAACAGCGGCGTGTCGGCTTCGGCCTTCACGTCTACGGCTTTTCCATTCACATTGAAGCGAATCGTCATCGAGATCTCCTGGTTTGTCGTCGTTGTCGCATGGCGCAGTTCGCACAGGCAAAAGAGGCCCGGCTATTCGCCTGCGCGATGATGCTATGCCGAATCGGCTCGAGGCGTGCCCTGCGGGAATCCCTGCTGTTCCGTTTCAGAACGCCGGGGCGCGGGCCTACTCAGGCAGCGACGCTCACTCCGAGCGCACCCGGCGCGTGCCTTTGCATTCCGGGTGCCTGACGCAACCCCAGAAGTACTGCCCGGCATGGACGCCGCGCTTGGCCAGGCGCATTTTCATGTCGGCCCTGCAGACCGGGCACGGCAGGCTCAGCGCGGCCGGGCTACCCGGTTGTGCGGCGCTTGCAGGGATCGCGACGACGGGTGCCGCCTGCACCGCAGGCGTGGGCGATGCCACCGGCTCGGCCACTGCGACCGGCACGCGTTCGGCCCGCGCGGCCTGGGACCGGGCGAGCACCAACATGGCCTGCAGCGCCGGCCCATCCATCGCCCGGATGTTGAGTCCGCTCGCGGCCGCTGTGGCGTCGCGGCTGAACCGGCCCGAGGTCAGGATGAAGCCGCCCACCGCGCCCCGGGTTTTCATCGCCACCTGCACCGCCTGCACGGTCTCGATGCCGACCTTCTCGGCCCGCCAGGTCTTGCAGTGCACGAGGTAGGTCTGGCGCTCCTTGCGCATCAGCAGGTCGATGCCGGCATCGGCGCCGGGGGCACCGGCATCGTTCATGTGGAACCCCTGCAGCTCGAACGCCCGGCCGATCAGGGTCTCGAACTCACGCCAGCGCATCGAGCCGACATCGATGCCGGCCGCAGCGTGGGGCGGCGCCGCGGGGCCGGTGCGGCGCCGGCGCCACGCGACCACGGCCGTCACGAGAAACAGCGCCGGCACCAAGTACTGTGCGATGCCGATGGCATCGGCGCCCCCGACCAGGCGCAGCGCGCCGTGGGACGACACCGCCACGCCGACCCAGGCCCACCAGGGCACAGCCACGGCACGCTCCAGGAGCGTCGGGTCAGGACGGTTGCTTGGTTTTGCGGTCATCACACACGGTATCGGCGGGCGGCGCCGGCCCTTGAGCCCGGCGACGAAGCACGCCGCCGGGGAACGGCGCCGGGCGCGATGGTACATCCGGGTACCGCCACTGGACGGGGCCGCGCCACGCTGGCGCGGGAGCCGCCTGCGATGCCGTGACAAAGTTGGCTCGACCGACCCGATCCGTCGGCCGCGGCGGCACGCAGTACGTATCGGTGCGCAACCGAGCAGCAATTCGTGCTGCTACCGTGGACCGAGGCACAGCACTCAGCCGCTGTCCCGCACTGACTGGCGCGCCTGCGCTTCAAGACCGTACTTCTCGATGCGATATCGCAGTGTGTCACGCGTGATGCCGAGTTCGCGTGCCGCGCGGGTCACGTTGCCGTCGAAGAGATGCAAGGCACGGATCAAGGCCTGGCGCTCCATCTCCGGCAGGGTGCGCGCGGTGACCGGCCGCGCCGAGTTTGACTCCGTGCCCAGCGCTTGCGGCGGCTGCGAGACCGGTTGAACACGCTGCAAGTGCGCCAGCTGGGACGCCGAGATCGCACCACCCAGGTTGAGCAGAACGGCCTGCTCGATCACGTTGCGCAGCTCGCGCACATTGCCTGGCCACGCATGGTCCAGCAGGACTCTTTCGGCCGCCTCGGTCAAAGCCGGCACGGGCTTGCCGTATCGCGTGGCGTGGACCTTCAGAAAGTGCCGAGCCAACAGCAGGACGTCGTGGCTGCGTTCGCGCAGTGGCGGCAGGCGCAGCTGTACCACGTCGAGCCGGAAGTACAGGTCGGCGCGGAACCGTCCTTCGGCCACCAGCGCGCCCAGCGAACGGTGTGTGGCGGCGATGATGCGAACGTCAACGCGCTGTTCGCGCAGGCTGCCGATGCGGCGCATCGTCTTCTCTTCCAACAGCTTGAGAAGCTTGGCCTGCAGGGCGATGTCCATGTCACCGATCTCGTCGAGGAACAAGGTGCCGCCTTCAGCGGTCTCGACGATGCCAAGCTTGCGTTCACGGGCATCGGTGAAGGCGCCACGCTCGTGGCCGAAGAGTTCAGATTCGAGCAGGTGTGCCGGCAGCGCCGCACAGTTGAGTTCGACAAACGGCTTGGCGCGCCGCGTGCCGTTGAAGTGCAGCGCGCGCGCCACCACTTCCTTGCCGGTACCGGTTTCGCCGAGAACCAGCACGGCCGGGCCGGCCGCATCGCGCATGTTCGCCTCGGCCTGCACCAGTTGTGCAATGGTTTGCTTCAACGCCAGCATCGGTGCCGACTCGCCGAGCAGGCCGTCGAGCACAGCATTCTCGGCGTCGCGCTTCTGGTAATAGTGCAGCGCGCTGTCGCGCCGCGCTTCGCCGATCGCCTTGTCCAGCAGCAGGCGCAGCTTGCTCAGCGCCACCGGCTTGGTCAGGAAGTCGAATGCGCCGGCCTTCATCGCATCGACGGCCATCTCGACGCTGCCATGGCCGGTGACCATCAAGACGCGGATGCCTGGGTCGAAGGCCTGGATTCGCGCCAGCGCCTCCAGGCCGTTGAGGCCGGGCAGGTTGAAGTCGAGCACCACCGCGTCGGGGCGAACTTCCTCAAGCAAAGCCAGCCCCTCTTCGGCGCTGTGCGCAACACTGACTTCATAGTCGTAGCGCTGCAGGTAGATCAGGATATTGCGCGCCAGAACGTCTTCGTCCTCGATCACCAACACGGCGTGTGACATCGTTTCCTCTTGTCAGGCAGACTGCATGTGAAGGCGTACGGTCGTGCCGCGACCGGACGTGCTTTCGATTTCCAGGCCGCCGCCGAAACGCTCCATCACCCGGCGCGCCAGCGCCAGGCCCACGCCCAGCCCGCGCGGTTTGGTGGTGTGGAAGGGCTTGCCGGCGCGCGCCAGTTGCTCGGGCGTCATGCCACGACCGCTGTCTTCGACGCTGAGCGTGACCCGGGAACCGCCCCGGGTCCAGTCGCCACGCACGGTGATCTGGCCCTTTCGGTCAAGCGCCTCGATGGCGTTGGCCAGCACGCTGCTCAGCACCTGGCCGAGCAGCAGCGGGTTGCCGCGCACGGCGGGCAAGTCGGCGGGCAGTGTGGTCTGGCTGCTGATACCGCGCTGCCGCATCTCACGCTCGAAGCCCTCGAGGCAGCGCGCCACCAGCGGCTGCAAGGGCACGGCGGTGCCCGTCTCGTCGAGCGGGCGGGTGTACGCCAACAGTTCGCGCACCCAGGCCTCGAGCCGGTCCGCCTGGACCACGATGTCGGCCGAAGCCAGCTGCGCCTGGGCCAGGTCGCCGCCCTGGATCAACTCGGCCGAGCTGCGGATGGTCGCCAAAGGGTTGCGGATGCCGTGCGCTACCGCGGCACTCATCTCGCCAATCACGGCCAGCGTCTCGTTGTCGACCAATTGCCGCTGCTGCGTGCGGATGGTCAGCGCGGCGCGGCGAACCAGACCGAACAAGGCCAGGAACAGGATCAGACCACCAACGGCGGCGCCCAATACGATGTACAGCCGCAGCTCGGCCAGCGCCGCCATGAGCCGTTGCGGGCTCTTGTAGAACTCGACCACCGCCACCACCCGCTGACCCTGCAACGCCAGCACTGGCACGTAGATTTCGACAAACACGGCCTGCGGCTGTTGCATGCCAGCGTGCTCGCCCTTGCCCGGCTCATGCCGGGCGGGATCGACGGACTTGGTCACCACGCCGCCGGCCAGCGCGAGGTCGAGTTCGGGATTGGCTTCGAAACGGCGCCCGATCATCTGTGGATCACTCGACCAGATGACCCGCCGCGCCGGGTCATACACGTTGGCGCGCAGCATGTCGGGCATCGCTGCGATGTGCTTGAAGGCCAGCTCGATCGCCGGATCGAGCCCGCGCTGCGGGTCTTCGAGGTAGCCCTGCAATTTCCCTTCCGCAAGTACCAGGCTGTGCACGAACTCAGTGGTCAGTACCGCCTGCTGCCAAAGCAGGCGTTGGGTGATGAAGCGGTCCAACAGGGTGCCTGTGGCCACTGCCAGCAGCGTGATGGCCAACAGGGCCACCAGTGCGAACCAACGGCTCAGGTTGAAGTGGACCAAGGTCGAGGCAGAGGTCGCTGCAGGCATGTGGGATGTGGCGGGCTCAGTCTGGTTCATCGTGACTCCATGCAAGTTCCGTGACCTGCGTTCCAAAGGCCGGCGGTGGCAGCGCCGCGCGGGGAATGCGGCACCGAAGTCACCGGATGGCTGATTCCGGCACCCGTAATGTGGGGCATTTGCCCCAGTCGTGACGGGGCATTTGCCCCAATTTTCCCCCATCGTGGCGACCCGGCAGATGAAATTAGCTGTGTTCTAGCGCGTTTGCGGCGCATTGGGGCTCCGGTACGCGGCTTGCGAGTACTGGGCGTGCACCCCAACAAGACCCCCAACTCTGCAAGCGTCAGTCAGCGCGGCCATGCCAGCGCACAGACTGGAATTTGCCTGCCCGCGGGCTTTGCGCGCCGCGTCTGCGCTGCGCGTGCGTGCCGCAAGGGTGTTGCCTGTCATGGCGGCTGCTGAACTGGCGCAAGACGACGCCGCGTTGGTCGCCCGCTGCAGGTCGGGTGACGGCAGCGCCTGGGCCGCGCTGGTCGAGCGCTACCAGCGCCTGGTTTATGCGATCGTCCGCCGCATGGGCCAGGACGAGCACGCCGCGGCCGACGTTTTCCAGACCGTGTTCTCGCGGCTCCTGCAGCAATTGCCCCGCATCGCCGAGCCCAGTCGCTTGCAGGCCTGGATCGTCACCACCGCCAAACGCGAGGCGCTTCTGCAACGGCGCATCGCGCTGCGCACGGTGTCGATGAGCCGCAGCGACGACGGGCCGGAAGATGCTGCCGACTGGGACGTGGCCGACGAAACGCCCATCGCCGAAGAGGCGCTGGCTGACTTGCAGCAAATCCATGAGCTGCGAAATGCAATGGAGCGACTCGACGAACGCTGCCGCAGCCTGCTGCTGCTGCTGTTCCGAGAGGAAGACGAGATGCTGTCCTATGAAGAAGTCGCGCGCCGCCTGGCGGCTCCCGTTGGCAGCATCGGACCGACACGTTCGCGCTGCCTGGACAAGTTGAAGCGCCTGGTCAGCTAGCTCACGCACCCACTCACCACATGTATTTCCCGGTCTGCAGGCTGCTCTGTTGCGCATCCGCCACCCGACATACGACGCCATGAAACCCGTTGACCTATTGAGCGATGACGAATTTGCCCACTTGGCGCAGCGTGCAGCGAGCCTGCCCGACGCTCCGCCGGCCCTGGTGCGTGCCGCCATCGAGCTTTGGCCTGCATACCAGGCGACCGGCCTGATCGACGTGGCGCACTCGGCGCTGCGACTGATCACCGCGGTACTGAGCTTCGACAGCTGGGCCCGCCCCGTGGGCGCGCTGGGCATGCGCGCCGGCGCCTCCGACACGCGCCACCTGCTGTTCAGCGCGCAGGGGCGCGATATCGATCTGCGCATCAGCCAGGCGGCCGATCACTTCGCCCTCAGCGGCCAGATCCTGGGCCCGGACGACTCGGGCGTGGTCGAGCTGGCCATTCAGGCTGGCGAGCAGGCCATGTCAAGGGGTGCTCGCACCACCGCCCTCGACGATCTGGGCGAGTTCCGTCTCGACGATGTGCCCATGGGGACCTACCGCCTCACGCTGCGCATGGGCAACGACGAAATCGTGTTGCCCCCTATCGATGTCGGCAACCCAGGCTCATGAGGCCGAACACGCCATGACGGTGGACTTCGACAGCGCGACGGTCGCCGAAACGGCACGGCAGATGGTCGATGGTGGCCACCTCGCCACCGAGGCACCCTTGGATGAGCGCACGTTGGCACTGGCGTGGGCGCTGAAGGACCAGTGCTACGCGGCCTGGAGCAGCGAGCCGCAACGGGCCGCGAAGGCCGCGGAGGCGGTGCGCGCGCTCTGCGCACGCGCGACCGTCCCCGCCGAAACCCAGGCGACCGCGCGCGAGCTCAGGTCGCTCGCCGACTGGACCGAAGGCATCGCCCATATCACGCGCGGCAAGATGGCCGAAGCCACGCAGTCGTTCGACCGCGCTGCGGCCGGCTTTGTCGGCCTGGGCCAAAAAGCCCATGCAGCGCAGACCCAGGTACCGAAGATCGTTGCGCTGTCGATGCTGGGCCGGTATGACGACGCCGTCGAGTGCGCCGAGCGGGCTCAA
>JAYVTD010000155.1:0-4711 GCA_043774765.1 Rhizobacter sp.
GCGCAGTGGTTTACCGGGGCGCAGGTCAACTATGCGCGGCAGGTGTTCCGGCATGTCGATGCGGCTGCGGCGGCGGGCCTGCCGGCGGTGCTCAGCCACAACGAGCGCAGCTTGCAACGCGGCGAGCCGGCGCGTGAATTGAGCTGGCCCGCGCTGCGCCAGCAGGTCGCCTCGCTGGCGCTGTATTTGCGCGCGCAGGGTGTGCAGCCGGGTGACCGCGTGGCGGCGTATTTGCCGAATATTCCTGAAACCATGGTCGCATTTCTGGCCACGGTCAGCATCGGCGGGGTGTGGAGTTTGTGTGCGCCCGACATGGGCACGACGGCCGTGCTCGACCGCTTCCAACAGATCGCACCCAAGGTGCTGATTGCCTGCGACGCGGTGACCTACGGCGGGCGCGAGATTGATCGCCGTGATGTGCTGGCCGAGCTGCGCGCCGGCTTGCCGAGTCTGCAACACGTGATCATTCACAGCGAAGCCGATGAATCGGACGCTATGAATTCAATAGCTGCTTGCGCACTATTTACGGGGGCTACAGCACGAAATGATGCTGAAACAACGGCGTTCGAGCCACTCTGGCTGCCGTTTGACCATCCGTTGTGGATTGTCTATTCCAGCGGCACCACCGGCCTGCCCAAGCCGATCGTGCATGGCCACGGAGGGGTGATGATCGAAGCGCTGAAGGCCAACGCACTGCACAACAACGTCGGCGCGAGCATCGCCACCGGCGACCGCTACTTCTGGTACAGCGCCACCGGCTGGATCATGTGGAACTCGCAGCTTGGCGCGCTGCTCGGCGGCACCACGATCTGCATCTTCGACGGCAACCCGGCCGGGCGCATCGGCGCGAGCGATCTGACGACGCTGTGGCGGTTTGCCGCGGCGGCGGGGGTCACCTTCTTCGGGGCCGGCGCAGCCTTCTTCGCGAACTGCCTGAAGGGCGGCGTCGAGCCGGCGAAGAGCGCCGACCTGTCGCGGCTGCGTGCGATCGGCGCAACCGGCTCGCCGCTGTCGGTCCAGTCGTACCAGTGGGTCTACGACCAGATGCCCCAGCGCGAGGGCCGCCCCATCTGGCTCGCCCCCATCTCGGGCGGCACCGACTTCGCGGGCGCGTTCGTCGCCGGCCTGCCGACGCTGCCGGTCGTGATCGGCGAAATGCAGGTGCGCTGCCTCGGGGCGGCGGTCGAGGCCTGGAACGAAGCGGGCCAGCCGCTGGTCGACGAAGTCGGCGAGCTGGTGTGCGTGAAGCCGATGCCGTCGATGCCGCTGTACTTCTGGAACGATGCCAACAACCAGCGCTATCACGAGAGTTATTTCGACATGTACCCCGGGGTCTGGCGCCACGGCGACTGGATCCGCATCACGCCGCGCGGCGGCTCCATCATCTACGGCCGCAGCGACGCGACCATCAACCGCCACGGCATCCGCATGGGCACGGCCGAGCTCTACAGCGCGGTCGAGGTGTTGCCCGAAGTGCTGGACAGCCTGGTCGTCGACCTCGAATACCTGGGCCGCGAGAGTTACATGCCACTCTTCGTCGTGTTGCGTGAAGGCCTGGTGCTCGACGCCGCGTTGACGAAGCGGCTCAAGGAAAACATCAAGACGGCCCTGTCGGCGCGCCATGTGCCGAACGAGATATTCCAGGTCAGCGCCGTGCCGCGCACGCTCTCGGGCAAGAAGATGGAGCTGCCGGTGAAGAAGCTGCTGATGGGCACACCGGCCGATCGGGTCTTCAAGCTCGACGCCATGGCCAATGCCGATTGTGTGGAGTGGTTCGTCGCGTTCGCCGCGGCGCGCGGCGAGGCTTGACACCTTCGGCTCAGCGCGGGCCGTTGGCCGCGTCGTCGTTATCGTGGCGCCAGACCGGCCGGCGCCAGCCGCGCCACAGCGCCAGCGTTCAGAGCGGCAGTTCGGCGAAGTAGCGCCCGCCGTGGAAGATCAGTGGCTGGGCGCCTTCGCGGCGTTCGCAGCGTTCGACCTCGCCGACGAAGATCACGTGGTCGCCTTCTTCGTAGCGGCTGCGGTTGAAACACTCGAAAACCGCGACCGCGCCTTCGATGATGGGCGCGCCGCCGGCCCCTTCGCGGAACGCCAGGCCCTGGAAGCGGTCGACCGCCTTGCTCGCGAAACGCTCGGCCAGCGCGTGCTGTTCGGCGGCGAGGATGTTGATCGCGTAGTGCGAGCCGCGCTCGAAGGCCGGCATCGAGCCGGCGCTGCGTGCCAGGCTCCACAGCACCAGCGGCGGCGTCAGCGACACCGAGTTGAAGGAGTTGGCGGTCAGGCCGACCGGCACACCGTCGGGGCCGCGCGCAGTCACGATGGTCACGCCGGTGGCGAACATGCCGAGCGCGGCGCGGAACTCGGGCAGAGAGAAGCTTGGGGCGAGGGCGCTTTTCGGTGGGGTCATGCCGGCCATTGTCCGGGATCGGGCCAAGCCCTGCTGCACGCCTACACTGGCCGGCACCGCGCTGCGGAATAAGCCGCAGCCGCCGAACGTAGACCCGCTGTGGACGCCCCGACCGCCTTTCGTCAGCAACTGCTAGTCGCTATCCCGCGCCTGCGCCGCTACGCGCGTTCGCTGGTGTTCGACCCCAGCACTGCCGACGACCTGGTGCAGACCGCGCTGGAGCGCGCTCTCGCGCACTGGCACCAGTTCGACCAGCGCCGCGACATCCTGGTCTGGATCATCAGCATCGCGCACAACGCCCACATGGACGAGCGCCGCCGCAGCGCCCGCATGACGCTGGTGGAGCCGCGCGACGGCGTCGATGCGATCGATGAGCTCCCGTCCACCGCGAGCCCCGACATCGGCCTGCGGCTCGACCTGGTCGCAGCACTCAAGCAGCTGCCACTCGACCAGCGCGAACCGCTGCTGCTGGTCACGCTCGAACAGCTCTCGTATGCCGAGTGCGCCGAGCTGCTGCGCATTCCGATCGGCACCGTGATGTCGAGAATTTCGCGCGGCCGCGCGGCGCTGCGGGCGCTGCTCGAAGGCCGGCCCGCCCACGCCACGTTGGCCGCGCACACGCTGCGCCGCGTGAGCTGAAGAACCATGAACGAATCCACCACACCCGACGACACCCTGCTGAGCGCCTGGCTCGACGACGAGTTGCCGCCCGAGCAACGTGCCGAAGTCGAAGCCTGGCTGCGCGAGCACCCCGAAGGCGCGGCGCAGGTGCGCTTGTGGGCACTTGACGCCGAAGCGCTGCGGGCGCTGCTCGACGGCGTGCTCGGCGAGCCGGTGCCGCAGGCGCTCGCGCAAGTCACCTGGCGCAAGGCGCCCGACACCCTGCCCGGGGTTCGCTGGCAACGCTGGGCCGCGGCGTGCGCCGTGTTCGTGCTCGGCGGTGCGGTCGGCGCCGGTCTGATGTGGCGGCTGCAGCCGGAGCTGCCGGCGCTGGCCCGTGCCGGCGAGCCGGCCTGGGTGCAGCGCGCTGCGGTGGCCCACGCGGTCTACGTGCCCGAAGTGCGTCATGCCGTCGAAGTGAAGGCGCAGGAAGAGCACCTGAGCCGCTGGCTCACCCGGCGCCTGTCGGTGCCGGTGAAACTCTTCGACCTGCGCGCGCAAGGCTTCGAGCTCGTCGGCGGCAGGCTCTTGCCCGATGCGGCCGGGCCGAGCGCGCAGCTGATGTACCAGGCCCTGCCCGACACCGGGGTTGCAGGCGCTGACGGCAAACCACTGCGCGTGACGGTCTACCTGCGCAAGCCCGACAGCAACTCGCCGGCCGCGTTCCGCTACGAGCGCCAGGGTGAGCTGGGGCTGTTCTACTGGGTCGAGGGCGTGAGCTCCGAGGGTGGCGCCTGCGGTTACGCGCTGGTCGGCGCGCTGCCGAGAGAAAAGCTGCTGGCGCTGGCCGAGGCAATCTACAAACAAGGGCCGCAGGCACAGTGAGGCCTTTCAGGGCGATGGTGCTTGGCGCCCGCCTCCCTAGAATGCGCCCATGACCTCTCCCACCCCCGGGGCCACCGCCCCCGGCGCGTTGCCTCCGGCCACCCCCGTCTACAAACGCAAACTCTTCTGGGTGGCCTTGTTGTACTTCAGCGAGGGCCTGCCGCTCGGGGTGTTCTTCGACATCTTCCCGGTCTACTTTCGCCAACAGGGCGTGAACCTGGCCGACATCGGCCTGCTCAGCCTGCTCGGCCTGGCCTGGACCGTGAAGTTCCTGTGGGCGCCGGCGATCGACTGGGCCCGCCACCACCGCTGGTGGGTGAGCGGCGCCAACGCCGGCATGGCGTGTGTGATGTGGTACTTCTCGACCGGCTCGGCCAACGTGTTCGGGCCGTGGGTGTGGGTCGCGATCGGCCTGTTCACGGTGTTCTCGGCCACCAACGACATCGCGACCGACGGCTACACGATCGAGCTGCTCGACCGGCGCGAATACGGCATGGCCAATGGTTTCCGGATCGGCTTCTACCGCGTCGGCATGATCTTCGCGGGCGTGGTGCTGATCATGTCGGGCTGGCTCGGCTGGAGCGCGGCTTATCTCGTCGGCGGTGCGGTGTTCATGTGCAATGCGGTGATGGCCTTGTTCGCGCCGCCCGAAGGGGCGCGCCTGTCGACGCCGGGCACGCTGGCGACCGAGTTCGCACTGCTGCGCGACCAGCCTTTGTGGATTGCGGCGCTGGCGCTGGTGCTGATCGGCCTGCTCTGGCCGGCGCTCGCGCCGATCGCCAAGGTGGCGGGCTGGAGCGCGGTGGCCGAATGGAACAA
>JAYVTD010000156.1:0-2377 GCA_043774765.1 Rhizobacter sp.
TAGCCACCCCATTGTTCGGATGTAGGCCGGATCGCAGCTACCCACCTAGCTACCCAGCCAGCTACCCAATTTGAGCGGAATGTCGTGAGACGTCAAGACTGACTGACCTCCAAAAAACACCGAAACCCGCAAACGCCTTATTCCATGCGGGTTTGCGGGTGGCAACTGGGATGCAGTGAGACGCAGCCAACTGCTACATCAGAACAATGTCGTACTGCTCCGGCGAGCCCAGCGCTTCGGCCTGCAGCGAGATCGGCTTGCCGATAAAGTCTGACAAGCCCGCGAGGTGCGGGCTCTCTTCGTCGAGCAGCATCTCGACGACCGCCGCCGAGGCGATCACGCGGAATTCCTTCGGGTTGAACTGGCGCGCTTCGCGCAATATCTCGCGCAAGATGTCGTAACACACGCTGCGCGGCGTTTTCACCTGGCCTCGGCCTTCGCAGGTGGGGCACACCTTGCACAGCATGTGCGCCAGCGACTCGCGGGTGCGCTTGCGCGTCATCTCCACGAGCCCGAGCTGCGTGAACCCGCTGACCGTGATCTTGGTGCGGTCGCGTGCGAGTTGCTTGCGCAGTTCGGCGAGCACCGCGTTCTGGTGGTCCTCGCGCGTCATGTCGATGAAGTCGATGATGATGATGCCGCCCAGGTTGCGCAGGCGCAGCTGGCGCGCGATCGCCTGGCCGGCCTCCAAGTTGGTCTTGAAGATCGTGTCGTCGAAGTTGCGCGCACCGACGAAGCCGCCGGTGTTCACGTCGACCGTGGTCAGCGCTTCGGTCTGGTCGATGATCAGGTAGCCGCCCGACTTCAGCTCGACCCGCCGCGTCAGTGCACGCGCGATCTCTTCGTCGATGTTGAACAGGTCGAAGATCGGCCGCTCGCCGGCATAGTGCGCAAGCTTGGCCACCGAGGTCGGCGTGAACTCGTGGCCGAATTTGGCGAGCGCCTCGAACTGCATCAGCGAGTCGATGCGGATCGTCTGCGTGGCGTCGTGCGCCAGGTCGCGCAGCACCCGTTGCACGAGGTTCAGGTCCTGGTGCAGCAGCGTGCCAGGTGGTGACTTGAAGCTGCGATCGCGCACCGCGCCCCAGGTCTTGCGCAGGTAGCGGATGTCGTCGGAGAGTTCTTCGTCGCTCGCTTCTTCGGCGTTGGTGCGCAGGATGAAACCACCCTGCGGGCCACTGCCCTCCGGCACCTGCGCGAGCACGCCCATGCGGGTGCGCAGTTGTTCGCGCAGTTCGTGAGAGCCGATCTTCTGCGAGATGCCGATGTGGTCGTCTTGCGGCAGAAACACGAGCAGGCGGCCGGCAATGCTGATCTGCGTCGACAGCCGTGCGCCCTTGGTGCCGATCGGGTCCTTGATGACCTGCACGGTCAGCGTTTGGCCCTCGAATACCAGGCGTTCGATCGGCGTGGGCGCCACATTGCTGCTGTTGCCCTGGTCGCCGCGCGCGGCGCCAAAGGTGCCTCTCGGCACGACGCCGTTGACCTGCACATCGGCCACATGCAGGAACGCGGCGCGCTCCAGGCCGATGTCGATGAAGGCCGACTGCATGCCGGGCAGCACGCGCGCGACGCGCCCGGCGTAAATGTTGCCGACCAGCCCGCGTTCGAGCGCGCGCTCGATGTGCAACTCTTGCACCGCGCCGTTCTCGACCACGGCAACGCGCGTTTCCTGGGGCGTCCAGTTGATGAGGATGTCTTGCATGGGACGCTGGGCCTGTCTCTTGGTGGGGCAGGCGTTTGCTGCGGGTCAGAAGCCGCCGACGCCCGCTTTTTTCAGCAGTTGTGCCGTCTCGTACAGGGGCAAACCCATGATACCGGAGTGGCTGCCGTCGATGCGCTCGATCCACGCGGCCACGCTGCTCTGGATCGCGTAGGCGCCGGCCTTGCCGAAGGGCTCGCCGCTGGCCACGTAGGCCTCGATCACATGCTCGGGCATGAGCGCGAAGCGCACGCGCGACGTGCTCACGGCACGCCACTCACCACCGGCGGCGCCGACCGTCACGGCGGTGATCACGCGGTGCGTCTTGCCCGACAACACGCGCAGCGTTCGTGCCGCGTCGCCCGCGTCAGTCGGCTTGCCGAGAATGCGCCGGCCAAGCACCACGGTGGTGTCGGCGCAAAGAATCGGCGCGTCGGGCAGCCCGCTCTTGCGCAAACGCAGGCGCGCCGCCCAGAGCTTGGCGCGGGTCACGCGCTCGACGTAGTGGGCGGCGAGCTCGCCGGGTTTTTCGACTTCGAGCGACTCGGCGTCTTCGTCTTCGCGCGGCAACAGCAACTCGTGGCGCACGCCGATCTGGTCGAGCAGCTGGCGTCGGCGCGGGCTTTGCGAAGCGAGGTAGATGAATGGCGGGGTGTCGGTCGGGGCGTCAGTCAT
>JAYVTD010000157.1:0-6267 GCA_043774765.1 Rhizobacter sp.
GGCGTTGACGAAAATCCGAAGAGCTTGAAATGTGCGCGTTGCAGGGTTCTGGCCCGCTTCGCGGGTCTTGACCGCACCAGCCACGACGTTGGAAAGCTCGCCTGTGGTTCGAACAGGGTTCCCGCTTTCGCGCCGAGCAACAAGCGCCTTTGCAACCGGTAGAGCAAACCGTTCTTCCCCATAGTCACGAATCACCTCCGTCAATTGGCGCACATCGGCGCGGGCCAGAAACTCTGCCGCGCTCTCGCCGCGGGTGGTGTCCATGCGCATGTCCAGCGGGCCGTCGAAACGGAAGCTGAAACCACGCTCGGGGTTGTCGATCTGCGGAGATGAAACGCCCAGGTCGAGCAGCAAGCCGTCGACCCGGCTCACGCCAAGCGAGGCCAGCAGCGGCACCAGGTGCGCGAAGCTCGTGTGGTGGATGGAAAAGCGCGGGTCGTCGATTCGCGTCGCGCCGACCATGGCGGATTCGACCGCTTGCGGATCACGGTCGATCGCGATCAGCCGCCCGCCCGGCGCCAGGCGCTCGAGCAGAGCGCGCGAGTGCCCGCCACGGCCGAACGTGCCGTCGACGTAGATGCCGGCCGGCGTGGTCACGAGAGCGTCGATCGCGTCAGTCAGCAAGACGGTGGTGTGTTGCCAGTCGCTGCGAGGGTCCATGGGGGATTCAGTCGATCAGAAACTGAAACTCTTCAACGATTCGGGCATTTCTGACTGCATCACCTTGGCTTCGTACTCGGCGTAACGCTGCGCGTCCCAGAGCTCGAAGTGGCTGCCCATGCCGAGCAGCATCAGGTCGCGCACCAGGCCGGCGGAAGTGCGCAGCTCGGGCGGCACGAGGAAGCGCGAAGAAGCGTCGATCTCGACTTCCATCGCGTTGCCCAGGAACACGCGGCGCCAGGCACCACCACCCATCGGCAACGCCGCGATGCGCTCGGAAAACGTCTCCCACGCAGGGCGCGGGAATATCATCAAAGAGCCTTCAGGGTGTTTCGTGATCGTGAGCTGGGTGACGCCCATGGTGGCCAGCAGCTCGCGGTGACGCGCAGGCATGGCAATGCGTCCCTTGCTGTCCAGCGTCAGGGCCGCGGGCCCTTGAAACACGTTGTTTGCCACAAACATCCACTAAAGTGCACTTTTCGCCACTGTAGCGGACGGGGGCGGCCCGGTCAATTCAAGATGTAAACAAAAATCAATGGAATCAAGGACTTAGCGCTGATTTTAAACCCAGCTCCACTTCAAAATACGTTCAAAAATAAGGACTTGCGGAGGGCAATGAAAGTGATGGGTGAGATTGGCGCAAGGCGGAGTCGCGATCGAGGCATGTGATTTGGCAACCCCGACGAAGGTCGTGCAGTCCCCACCCAGGTCGGGGAATCCACACCGAGGTCGGGAGGCGGCGCCGCCGCCGCCAAGATCCAGAGGGCCCTGGCTTGAGGCCGGCGCCAAAGCTAGCGGCCTTGCTTCGGCGCACGCGCGTACGTGAGCGTCGGGCCGGCGCGGGCCCTGCCGCTGTGCCGCAGCGGTCGGCGGCGAAGCAGCCGACCGCTGGCTTGTGCAACTTGCCCGCGACACTTGAAGGTGGGAGGGGCGCGCCGGCAGGGGCGGCCCGTTGACGGTTCAGCGAATGATCTTGTCGGCGTTCTCTGCCCGGTCCAGCCCCTTGGCGTCGGCCAGTCCCTTCACGTCGCGGAAGATCGCACCGTCCAGATCGGCCTCGGTGAAGTCGGCGCCCGCAATGTCGGCGCCGGTCAGATCGGCCCCGCCGAGTTTGACGCGAAAGAAGTTGGCATGGCGCAGGTCGCTCCCCGTGAGGTTGGAGAAGCTCATCAGTGACCGATTGAAGTCGGCACCGACCAGCTTCGCCCCCGCCAGGTTCGCGTTGGACAGGTCGGTGCGCATTTGCCCCATGCCCTGGTTCTTGATGTTCACGCCGACCATCGCACGGGTGAAGTCGGCGCCGGAAAGATCCGCACCCGGCAGGTCGGCAATCATCTTGACGCCGCTCATGTTGGCGCCCTTGAAGATCGGCATCTTCTTGACCGTGCCGCCGAGGATCACGACCGACAGCAGGCTGGCACGGCTCAGGTTCGCACCGGTGAAGTCGGTGCCCATCAGCCAGGCTCCGTTGAGATTGGCACCCTCCAGATCCGCGCCACGAAAATCGGATTGCACCAGCCTGCTGGCGAACAGGCTCGCGGTCCGCAGGTTGGCATGCCGGAAGTCGAGCCCGCTGAGATCCAGATCAGAGAGGTCCTTGCCGCTCAGGTCAGCCGGCCGGGCCGCCGTGGCCGCCTTGAGCAGGGCTCCGACCTGATCGACACTGAGGTCAGCCGCCGAGGCGCTCGGTGTGCTCAAGGCGAGAAACAGCATCGAGACGAGGGCGATCGCGGTGCGCAGTGTCGGTGTCATGCAGGTGCCCTCGCCACGACGTGATCGACGCGTCACGCCTCGCCGTACCTGAGCTCGCCGAGCAGCAGCGCGCGCACGCGCCCCAGTTCGTCGTGATGAACAAGGTCGATCGGAAATGCCGCGCCTTCGGACAGCGCCGCGAAGCGAAGATCGACGACACCTGTCTCAGACAGTCTGGCCAGGCTCGCACCCCGGTCTATGGTGCACGACTTGACGATCACGAGTCGCTCGGCATTCATGCGGCGCGCGAGGTCAAGGGCCATGCTGTCGGAGGTGACCTCCCAGTTCGTCTGGGTGTCTGGCTGGTCGCGTTGCATCTCCAGCGGCAGCCAAAGCGCCGTCTTCCCCGAATGCAGCACGCGCCGGATGTCGGCCTTGCTGCTGGCCAGCTGCAACGCGGGGTTCAGTCCGTGCAGCAGGTAGGCGGTCTGTGCCATCGCCAGCACCGCCATGTTGTGTGCGCTGAGGTCGTCGAGGCGCCACTTCGTCTGCGTATTGCGCACTTCGTCGGCAAAGCTGCCGCCGCCGCAGACCACGGTCACGCGGCCGCCACCGCATTGCGTGAGCAGGTCCAGCCAGGCCGGCAACACCGGGTTCGCATTCAGGCTGCCGCCGATCTTGACGATCCACATCAGTCGAGATCTCCATGCAACAGCGCTGCCACGGCAACGCACGGGGCGCACACCTGCGCCCAGGCGCGCACGCCATCGGCCGCAACTTCCGAGCGCGTACCGACCCGTGCCACGTCGCGGCCGTATTCGGCGAGAGCGGGCCTGCGGCCGTCGTGGGCCGCATCGGCCCAGGCGTTCGATAGCACATCCTCGACCAGAAAGTCGCCGCAGCCGGCGCTCACCACCACCGAAGGGCGATCCATGCCGTACAGTGCCATCACCCGCCTCAACTGCCCGCCCAGCTCCGCGACCTGGCATTGGCGCCACGCCAACGCGAACACATGCCAGTCTTCGGGCGAGCCGTCGCGCGCATCGAGGCCGATCATGCGGGCCAGGCGTTGCCGGGTGGCGTCCAGGTCCTTCGACGCGCTGTCTGCGCTGGCATGCATGTCGTGCGCGGGGTTCAGTTCACCCGTCAAGCGGTACACGTCGGCGGCCGTCGCAAAGAATTCGTTCATGACGTTGTGCGGCGTGCCGCGCCAGGCGACCCGGCGCGCCATGGCGCACAACGGCGTGCGCACGACACCGTGATAGACGAGTTCACCGCTGGCCAGACGCTGCGCGTCGGTGCGGCTGCGCGTCGTCACACGGCCTTGCTTGAATGCGATCAGATCGGTCGTGGTGCTGCCGATGTCGACCAGCAACCCGTCGCCGAAACGCTGCGCCGCATGGCGCGCCGTCGCCAGCCAGTTGGCCGACGCGATGGCTTCCCAGTGGGTCGACACGGCATGGCTGTCAGACCAACCTGCGTCGCCGGCGTAGAAGTGAACCGAACCGGTCCCTTCACGACCGCCCGGCGCCGACAACTGACGCGACAGTTCCGCTGCGATGCGGCGAACGCCGTCTTCGCGGTCGGCGAAGAGGTCGACCATTTCGCCGGTCATCGTGATGGCGTGATGCGCCGCATCGGCTTCGGGCCATCGCTCATGCGCCGAATGCAGGACACGCTCCAGGCGGTCCATTCCCTGCCACAGGGCGCACGCCCACTGCGCCACGTCGACCACCTCGCCGCACCGCAACAGGCAGGCCTTTACGTGCGCGCCGCCGATGTCCCAACCGATCACGCTGCGCTCAGACATGGCCGCTTGGCCTCAGCCCGCAGGCACGCAGCGTCTCGGCACCCAGGTTTCGATCGAGCACCCGCGACAAACCGACATAGGCGCAGGTCACGCGCGGGTTGATCTCGATGGCCACCGGACCGCATCGCACGTGCCACACGACGTCGACTCCGACGAACCCGCGCAGGCCAGCAACGGCACGACCGATGGCGCGCGCAAGTGCATTCAACGGTGCCCCGCGCGGGCCGCAGACCGGCGTCACGTCGACGTCGACGCCGTCGTACGAGAGCAGCCCATCGGCATCGATCGTGAGATGCTGGCGATTGATGCTCAGCAATTCGGCCTGTCCGTCGCGGCACATCAGCGACAGGCTCAGCGTCTCGCCCTCGATCCAAGGCTCCACGACCACCGGGGAGCCGGCGCGTGAGCGCGACGACCAGTCCTCGAGTGCAGCCTCCTCGGTGGCATGCAGGCGCGTGTCGATCGCCCCTGCGCCATCGTTGGGCTTGACGACCCAGCGCACGATCTCCGGCGCATGTTCGAACGCCAGCGGCGTGGTGATGCCCGCGTGTGCCAACCGCAGCAGTGTGTTGCGCTTGCCCGACGTGAGCTCGATGGCCGGGCCGTCGCAGCCCAGCCAGCGGACCGGGTCGACACAACGGTTCAACTGCGCCAGCACGCCACCGGTCTCGGGTGCAATGACCCAGACATGGCTGTGCATGTCGGCCTGGCGCGCGACGAAGTCGAGCGCGGACTCCCCACTGCGCGGCACGACGGCGCGAGCCCCGTCAGGAACCGGACCGGTGGACTCGCACGCCGCAACCGATACCTCACAATGGTCCAACTCCAACAGATCGGCCGACACTGCGTCGCGCATCGACAGGCCGGCTGCGAGGAGTTCGGAATGGGATTCGGTTTGCGGATCGGTGCGAAGTTCGGTGCCCGACGATTCGGCCGAGCCCCCCGGCTCACCTCCGCCGCTCAGGTACTCGTAGACGAAGATCCTCCTCATCGCCCTGCCCCGCCGATCCGGCTGCCCACTCTTGATATCGACATGAAACTCATCCCCGTCGTTGACCTGATGCATGGCCAGGTGGTGCGAGCCGTGCGCGGTGACCGCCTGGCCTATCAACCGATCGTGTCGCATTTGTGCAGCGGCAGCGACCCGGTGAACGTGGCCAGCGCCATGTGCGACCACTGCGCAACGCAGCAACTGTACGTGGCCGATCTCGACGCCCTGCTCGGCAAGCCCGCCCAGGTGGCCGTCTTGCGCTCTCTGTTGCAGGCCCTGCCCGACCTCGAGCTCTGGCTCGACGCCGGCTTCGCCAACGCACACGCGGCGCAGGCCCTTCGTGACGAATTCGGAAGCGATGGCCGTCGCGTCGTGCCCGTCTTCGGGAGTGAGTCCCTCGCTTCGCGCAGCGCCCTGGTCGACTGCTTCAGCGCGGCGGCCTCTGATGCCAGTGGCCAGGCCGGGGTGCTTTCTCTTGATCGGCGCGCCGGGCAACGACTGGATGCCGCAGGCTGCTGGGACGAGCCCGAACTCTGGCCGAAGCGCGTGATCGTGATGACTCTGGAGCGCGTGGGCTCCGACGCCGGCCCCGATCTGGAGACCCTGGCCGACGTGCAACGCAAGTCGCCGGTGACACTCATGGTCGGTGCCGGCGGCATCCGCGACGAACGCGACCTGGAGCGCGCGGGCCAGGCGGGCGCAGCGGCGTGGCTGGTGGCCAGCGCGTTACACGACGGTCGCCTGCCGCGCCGGCACGACTGACCGACCCTGCGAGTGAATCGTCGTTGCATGGCCCATGCAGCATCACATTCCATGCCACCTTCATGGCGTCGCCTGAGCGCACGGTATGGCCCGGTCACGGCCATATCTGGAACACAGTGGGCGACAGAGTGTTCCACTTGTGGGTGCATGGGGTGTGCTGCCTCGGACACGCCTTGAACATCGTCGCGTGGCACATCGCTTGCGTCCCGCCCTGGCCATGACGCAGATTCAAGCGGCCCGCCCGTTCCCCGCCACCCCGTGGACCTGCCCGTTCTGCCCTCTGGCCTGCGATCACCTCGGGGTCGATGTGGGTTTGCCTGCAAGCCACGGCACGCTGATGCTGCAGGGTGGC
>JAYVTD010000158.1:0-2213 GCA_043774765.1 Rhizobacter sp.
GCGGTGGTGGTGGTGCCCGCCGCGGCTGCCTCCGACTCGGCGGCGCTCGGAAAGCCCCATCCGAAGATCGCCTTCGACGGCACGGTCGACGTGCTACTGAGCTGAGACTGCTACCCGCCAACCCGCTTCGCCCAGACCGGCCGCCCAGCGCGTGGTGGCCCAATCGAAGATCGACACGCTGCGCAGGGCCGGGTCCGGCGCGGCCTGGCGCAGCCCAGCCAGGGTGTCGTGGTCGGCGCCCGCCACCCAGTCGTTCGAACGTTCCGCGACCAGCCAGGCCCACAGGCGTGCGTAGAGCCGCGGGTGATGTTGTTGCGCCCAGGCCAGGCCCACCAGGTCGCCGTAGCCTTCTTCCAGGCGTGCGGCAGACAGCGGTGGGTGCCGATCGGCCGATACGGCATCACGCTGCGCGCCCGGGCTCGCCGCGAAGCCCGTAGGCCAGCCGTACCAGGCACCGTCGAGGTAACGGCGGCAATGGCCGAGTTCATGCGCCGCCATCAGCTCGATCGTGGCGTCGAGCAGCTCGGGGTCGATGCGCTCGAGCGTCGCCGGCGCTTCGCTGTTGCCACGCATCGACAGCACCAGTTTGCAGCGGCCGCCGATGAAGGCCATTGCCAGCGGCGCAGCGCCTGGCGTGGGCTGCGGTTGCACGACGATGTCGAGCGGCAGCCCGGTGTGCCGAGCGAATTCGACCACCGGCCAGGCGCCCTGCAGCCAGCGGGTTTCGGTCGCGGTCAGTTCCGACGCATGACTGGCCGGAGCACCGGGCAGCACGGTAAAAAACACCGACAAAGCGAGGAGAAGTGGCCGCACGACGGACTCCTTGTTGAAGGAATCTTCGTCGAACCGCGCGCCTCGCTGAAGCGCCGCGGGCTTCGCAGCCGTGCCCAGCGTGGTGTAGCTCTCGAAATTCGCGCCCGGGCGGGTTGGCGCGCCGCCGAGCTCAGGCGGGCATCAGGTCGAGCGCATTCGATGCGCCGATCAATGCCGGTGCGGCAGCCGTGATCACGTGAGTCGGCATCAACTTCAGGTAGTCGCTGAAACGGCCCTTGGCTTCGAAGTGCTGGCGGAACAGCACGCCGTCGAAACCCTCGCCCAGGCGCGGCACGATACCGCCGCCAACGTAGACGCCGCCGTGCGCACCGAGCGTGAGCGCCAGGTTGCCAGCGGCGTTGCCGAGAAAGGCGGTGAAACGATGCACGGCTTGCGCGCAGAGTACGTCGGAGCCGTCGAGCGCGGCGTCGGTCACGTCCGAAGGCGAGAGCAGCCGTGGCGCCGCGCCGCTCAAGGCGCACAGCGCGCCGTACAGGTTCACGAGCCCGGCGCCCGACAGCACCCGCTCGGCCGAGACGTGGCCGAAGCGCTGGCGCAGCACCGCAAGGATCGCGGCTTCGTGCTCGTCGGTGGCGGCCAGCGTCACGTGGCCGCCTTCACCGCTGATCGCCGACCAGCGGCCCCCGCCTTGGGGCACCAGCCCGGAGACGCCCAGGCCGGTGCCGGCGCCGAGCAGCGCCATCGTCGCGCCCGGCACCGCCCGGCCCGAACCGATCTGTCGCAGGTCGCTGGGGGCCAGCGCGGTGAGGCTCATCGCGAGCGCGCTGAAGTCGTTGATCACGAGGCAGCGTTCGGCGCCGAGCGCGTGCTTAAGCTCGACGATCGAAAAACTCCAGGTGTGGTTGGTCATTGTTACCCGGTCGGAGGTGACCGGCGTCGCGATTCCGATACCGACCCAGGCGGGCCGCCCGTGGCCCTGGTCAGCAAGGTACGCGACTGCTGATTCGTACAGCGACACGTTGGCAGCGCACGGCCGCACCGACACGTCCTGGATGGCGGCACCCGGACCCGTCTGCCAGGCCCAACGTGCGTTGGTGCCGCCGATGTCGCCGAGCAAACGGGGGAAGCCTGTGATCATGGGTCGTGTCTCCGGCCGGCATGCTAACCGGTCGAGCACGAACATCGAGGCATTAGGAAGGCAGGAAGTCGACCGGCCAGCTCACGATCATCTGGTCGACATCCTTCGCGCCGAAGTCGAACTGGCGGATGCGCGCGAGCAGCTTGCCTTCCAGTTCGGACGCGTGCAGTTCGCTCGACTCGATGCGGCAGTCGACCACGCCACCCGACGGCGCGATGGTCAGCTTCAGCACGATCTTGCCCTGCAATGAAGGGTCTTCGCGCAGCGCCCGGTTGTAGACGGCGTAGATCGAGCCCTTGTT
>JAYVTD010000159.1:0-2723 GCA_043774765.1 Rhizobacter sp.
CGCATCAACCGCCATGCGGCCACTGTGCCGGTCAAGCTCAGCGACGAGATGGCCCGGCTCGTTAGCCGCGCGCTCGACTTCTCGAAGCTCTCGGGCGGTGCCTTCGACATCACCTATGCCGGCGTCGGCCACCTCTACGACTACCGCGAAAGAATCAAGCCGAGCGACGCTGCGATCGCCCGGGCGGTCGAGGCGGTCGGTTATCAGAACCTGATTCTCGACACCGCGGCGCGCACGCTGCGCTTCGCACGCGAAGGTGTGCGCATCGATCTGGGCGGCTTCGCCAAGGGCCATGCGGTCGACAACTCGGTGGCGATCCTGGCGCGCCGCGGTATCAAGAATGCGATCGTCTCCGCGGGGGGCGACAGCCGCGTGATGGGCGACCACCGCGGCCGACCCTGGACCATCGCGATCCGCGACCCGCGCCGCCCCGGCGAGGTGGTGGCGGTGCTGCCGCTCGAAGACACGGCGATTTCCACGTCAGGCGACTACGAACGTTATTTCGAGCAGGACGGGGTGCGCTGCCACCACGTGCTCGACCCGAAAACCGGCAAGTCGCCGAGCAGCGTGCAGAGCGTGACCATCCTCGCCGCCGATGGGCTCACGACCGAGGGGCTCTCGAAGAGCGTCTTCGTGCTCGGTATCGAAAAAGGCATGCGGCTGATCGAATCGCAGGAGGGCGTCGACGCGGTCGTGATCGACGCAGCCGGGCAACTGCACTACTCGTCGGGCTTGCTCGACGGCGGTGCGCAGGCCGGGAACAAGACTCGTCTATGAACGAACAGATCTACAGGGGGATATGCATGAACACTCGTACAAGTATCAACGCGCAGCTGATGGCCTTGTCAGCCTTCCTGCTCGCGGCCGGCCTCGCCGGTTGTGGCAGCAGTGGCAGCGACTCGACCTCGGTCACGGTGAACGGCGACGTGCCGATCGCCTACGTGAAGCGCGCCAACACGATCGAGATGAACCCGACCGACGGCACGCCGTCGGCACCGGGTGGCGACCTGATGGTGCGCGAAAAATCGTCGGCCAGCGCGCCCGAACACAACCTGACCGCGCGCTACACGCAAGGCGTGGGCGATGCCTCCGACCCGGAAGTGTCGTACGACGGCAAGAAGATCGTGTTCTCGATGAAGTGTCCGGCCTCGAACAGCTCGAAGATCGGCGACCTGCCGGCCTGCACGGGGGCCTGGAACATCTGGGAATACGACATGACGTCCGGCGGCCTGACCGGTGGCAGCTTCCGCCGCCTGACCAGCGCCAGCGATTCCGACGACGTCGACCCGGCCTTCCTGCCGGCCGGCCGCGGCTTCGTGTTCTCGTCGAACCGCCAGACCAAGTCGAAGAGCCTGCAGGCGGTGCCCGGCCAGACCTACTTCGCGCTCGACGAATACGAGCGCGAGCGGGTGCTGAACCTGCACACGATGAACGCCGAGGGTGGCGCGATCGAGCAGATTTCGTTCAACCAGAGCCACGACCGCAACCCGGTGGTGCGCCCGAACGGCGACATCATGTTCTCGCGCTGGGAACACGTAGGCCCGCGCAACCGCTTCGCGATCTTCCGTACCAAGCCCGACGGCACCGACATGTTCGTGCTCTACGGCGCGCAAAGCCCGGGCAACAGTTTCCTGCACCCGCGCGACATGGACCCGTCCGGCAAGTACAAGGGTTTCGTGTCGTCGTCGCTGATGTCGCTGTCGGGCACCGAAGAAGGCGGCTCGCTGATGTTCATCGACGCGGCCAAGTACTCCGAGAACAACACCCCGGCCAACAGCACTGTGCCGGCGCTGGGCGGGCAGACCGAAGTCACCGACAAGGCGCTGAACATGGGCCGTGGCCTGTC
This sequence comes from Rhizobacter sp., assembly GCA_043774765.1. Classification (GTDB taxonomy): domain Bacteria; phylum Pseudomonadota; class Gammaproteobacteria; order Burkholderiales; family Burkholderiaceae_C; genus LMDS01. The sequence continues at coordinate 1,847 of JAYVTD010000159.1, forward strand.
GATGTTCGGCCGCGTCACCTCGCCGTACCCGTTGTGGGACGGCAGCAACCGCGTGCTGCTCGGCTACCGGCCGTGTGAAGTCACACGCAACGGTGTGGTCGTGGCTTGTGCGACGCTGACCGCCGACGAGATCGCGCTGCTCAACGACGATCAGCGTACCGACGCCCAAGTGGCCGCCGGCCCGGTGCAGGACAACGTGCGCGCTTCCTACGCGATCTACATGTACGACCCGGGCCCGCAGACCTGGCTGATCGTGGCCGCGCCGCCGGCCGGTTTCATGTACACCGACCCGGTGGCGATCCAGGCGCGCGCCGAGCCGAACGCGATCGACCCGACCGCCATCGATGGGGCGCTGGCCGCGCAAGGCCTGGCGCTGATCGAAGTGCGCAGCATCTACGACACCGACGGTCTCGAGCGCATGGGTGAAACCATGCTCGCGCCGGTCGACCTGCCCCGCAACTGCACGGTCGGCATCGCCAAGACCGCGCCCACCGACACGATGGACACCCGCGCGCGGGTTGCCGACCTGGCGCGCATGAAAGACCCGGCCGACCCGGCCTACGGTTGCTCGCCCGCGCGCTTCGTGCGGGCCACCCGCGCCGTGGCTCCGCCATCGAACACGATGGGCCTGCGCTCGGCGATCGGCGAGACCGAGTTCGAGCAGGTTCAGATCCTCGGCTACGCACCGGTCGAACCCGATGGTTCCTTCAAGCTGAAGGTGCCGGCCGACGTGCCGCTAGCGTTCTCGGTGGTCGACGCCAAGGGCCGCGGCATCCAGACCCACCTGAACTGGATCCAGGTGCGCCCGGGCGAACGCCGCACCTGCGACGGCTGCCACAGCCCGCGCCGCGGCGGTGCGCTCAACTCCGGTGCGGTG
>JAYVTD010000160.1:0-5082 GCA_043774765.1 Rhizobacter sp.
TCGGGCTCGGGCAAGGAGCTCGTGGCCAACGCGCTGCACAAGCACAGCCCGCGCGCGAGCGGTCCGTTCGTGGCGATCAACACCGCGGCGATCCCGAAAGACCTGCTCGAGTCCGAGCTCTTCGGGCACGAGCGTGGCGCATTCACCGGCGCGCAGACCACCCGCCGCGGCCGCTTCGAGCAAGCCGATGGCGGCACGCTGTTCCTCGACGAGATCGGCGACATGCCGTTCGACCTGCAAACGCGCCTGCTGCGGGTCCTGTCCGACGGCCAGTACTACCGCGTCGGTGGTCACAACCCGATGCGCAGCAACGTTCGCGTGATCGCGGCGACCCACCAGAACCTGGAAGACCGTGTGCGGCTCGGCGCGTTTCGCGAAGACCTGTTCCACCGCTTGAACGTGATCCGCCTGCGCCTGCCGGCACTGCGCGAGCGCAACGAAGACGTGCCCGCGCTGACCCGTTTCTTTTTGCAGAAGAGCGCCAAGGAACTCGGCGTCGAGGCCAAACGCATCACCGATGCGGCGCTGGCGCGGCTGACACGCTTCGACTTTCCCGGCAACGTGCGCCAGCTCGAGAACATCTGCCACTGGCTCACCGTGATGGCGCCGTCGCAGATGATCGAAGCCAAAGACCTGCCGCCCGAGCTGCAGGCGCTGCCTGCGGCCGTGGCGCCGCCGACGGTGGCGGCTACGCCTGTCGATGCGGCAGCGGCGGTGGCGCCGGCTGCGCAGGCGCCGAGCCCGGTGACGACCACCGGCACGCCGACGAGCCCGGCAGCAGCTGCTGCCGCGCCCGCCGTGCACTGGCTCGCCGGCCTGGAGCAGGACGCCCGCAGCCTGCTGCAGTCAGGTCAGCCCGAGGTCTGGGACACGCTGACGCGCAAGTTCGAAGCGCAGCTGATCCACACCGCGCTCGAGATCACCCGCGGCCGGCGCATCGAAGCCGCGCAGAAGCTCGGCATCGGTCGCAACACGATCACGCGCAAGATCCAGGAACTCGGTCTGGACGACTGAAGGGGCGGCTGCTCAGCCGGCCAGCACGACCCACACCGGCGCGTGGTCGCTAGGCCGTTCGTTCTTGCGTGTCGGCTTGTCGATCACGCAAGACGTGACGCCGGCGCGCAGCGCCTCGCTGACGAGGATGTGGTCGATGCGCAAACCCTGGTTCTTTCGGAACGCGAGGTTGCGGTAGTCCCACCAGCTCCAGCTTTTGGGCGGCTGCTCGAAGAGCCGGAACGCGTCGAACAGGCCGAGCCCGATCAGGCCCTTGAAATGCGCGCGCTCTTCGGGTGTGCAGAGCACCTGGCCGGCCCACAGCACCGGGTCGTGCACATCACGGTCTTCGGGGGCGATGTTGTAGTCGCCCATCAGCACCAGCTTCGGGTGCGCCGCCATCTCGGTGGCGAGCCACTCGCGCAGCGCGCTCAGCCAGCGCAGCTTGTAGACGAACTTGTCGCTCTCCACGTCTTGCCCGTTCGGGATGTAGGCGCCGATCACACGCACGCCGTCGACGGTGCCGGCGATCACACGCGCTTGCGGGTCGTCGAGGCCCGGAATGTTCTTCACCACATCGGTGGCCGCGCTGCGCGAGAGCAGGGCCACGCCGTTGTAGGTCTTCTGCCCGAACCACTGCAGCTGGTAGCCGGCGGCGGCGAGTGCGGCGTGCGGAAACTTGTCGTCGGTGAGTTTGGTTTCCTGCAGGCACAACACGTCGGGCTGGTGCGCTGCGAGCCAGTCCAGCACCTGTGGCAGGCGCACGGCGAGCGAGTTGACGTTCCAGGTGGCGAGTTTCATCATAGAGTTAACTCATTGATATATAAAGAATAAATTATTATGACTCATTGATGTGCCCCCACCGATACCCCCAGATTGTCGAGCTCACTGGACAGCTTTGCAGCAGGCCTCATCAGATGGCGAATAGCGGTGTCGGTCTTCATCATGTTGAAGTTGCTGGCCCGGGCGGCAGCGTGGTCCCCTCGTTGAGGTGCCGCTCTGCGGCTTCCAGTCACTGCAGCAGCGCGTCGAATGTAATGGGCGCCGCGATGAACATCGGCGACATCTTTTCGTAGTCTCGCGCGAGCGCGGCTTGGGTGCCGCCACAGCGCTTCGAAGTCCGCATAGTGGCGGGCAAATCGATCGCGAATCGGTAGCTCAGCCGCCCGGTGGTATTCGGCGTGCAGGATCGTGGCCTTCTCCCAGAACGTGCGGGTGATCGCCAAGGCGATCACGTCGGTGTGCAGGTCGTCGTAGGCGCTCTCAAGCTTGACTCCTGGCAGGGCCGCCAATAGGGCCGAGACCTCATGCGTCCCCGTCGGTTGCTGATCCGTCAGGGCACCAAACTCCAGCTTCACCTGCTTGGCGACGTAGCCGCCAGCCTGGCCCAGTGCCGAAGGGTAGGTGAACAGCAGGTTCGGCGTGCCGGCCAAGGCATCGAGTTCGTAGTGCAGCCAACTGCTTGCCTTTTTGGGGGCGCCCAGTCTGGCCGTGATGGCTGCTTCGAGCGCTGGTTGAAAGCGTTCGGACACGCACCGCTCGCACTCGGCTTCAAGCGCCTGCACGCGCTTGCGGCGCTGACTGGCCGAACCTGCTTCGTCGAGTTCCTCTGCCGTGAAACCCAGGGCCTGCGGCGACACGGCCAGATCGATGTCCTCGGAAACGCGCTGGATGGCTCCGAACACATTCGACAGTGAGGTGCCGCCCTTAAACACCAGGTGCGGAGCCACTGCCGAAGTCTCGAAGATGCGAGCGAGCGTCCAGCACACCCAGAAGTCTTTCTCCATGATCAACGGGACCAAGCCCAGGCGGCCAGCCGCCTCGTTGATGACCAACGCTCTTTCGGCGGACGCCAGGGTTGCGAAGGACTCCATCGTGCCGTCGATATCAGGTGGGCTTCTTGGGTCGCCGAACTGGTTTGCGTGCCGGGTTGGATCGAGGCTGATCGGCTCCTGCTGCGATGAAGCGCAGATGCGGGTGCATCCAGGCCGGCGCCAGTGGCAAATCTTCCATCAAGGCGACACGATCCTTGGGAGACAGCGTCTCGCGCAGGTGCCCGATGCGGGCCGGGTTGATCTGGGCTTTGCCGACGCTGCGCAGGGCCGAGAAGACCAGGTTGCTCATTGGCCGGGCGCTTCGCACCTGGCGGGCGGGGCGATTCTTCAGTTGCACGGTCAGCGCACCTACCTTGACGGTGCGACTCGGCCCATCGGTTTCGTAGATGGCGCGCGCGGGCACTTGCTCCGACAGGTTCAACAGGTTCGCCGCCATCGCCTGCGCGGGCTGCACCAAGGCACCATCGCGGCGGGAGAGCGCGTTCGCAATCTCGTCGGCCGTTGGTTGCAACTCCCCCAGCAGTGGATGTTGACGGGGCACGTCGTACAGGCCCCGTGCCAGCCGACGCAAGCTGCCGCTGCGAACCAGGCGCATCAGCGCCATGCCGACGCTGTGCGGCGATCCCAGGTCGAGAAAGTCGAATGGGGTGTGCACGCGCGCCGGGTTGGCTTTGCTGGCCTTGGTGACGCGCTTGCCAATCTGCTCGGCAACGCTGGGCGTTCGTGGTGGCGGCGTCATGCCTTTGGCGGTACCGGGTGCGTTGGTTGTCATCGACGCGGGCTTGCGTAGTGCAGCAGTACTCAGAGGTGGAGTGACCATGGCAAAGTGTGCCTGGACCGCGTTAAAAAAACAACCTTGTATTTTTAACGTACAAGACGCAAGCGCTGTCCAGCCGAGCACGTGCCTGTCGGGCACGACGGCTGCGAAATGACTGGATCGAATGCGGCCGACTTCGAAGCCAAGTAGAGCCGCTGAGAGCGTCGTCCGCAACAAAGTTGAAACTGTCCGTGACGGGAGCGAAGACCTCCTGAGACCACTCGGATGCTCGCGAGACTTCGCAGGACGTTGGCCCATCGAGCGCCGCGATCTGCCGAGGCCTTTCGCTCACTGGCGCGGATCGGCACGATGCTCAAGGCCACCGGCGGCGGACGCGGCATGAGCGCTATCGCCGCGCACCTACACGCCCGTGAGTTCGCCAAGGCCGAACTGGCGAACCACCGCTACGTGATGGTCCTCCACACCCACCAGGCGAACCCGAATGTGCACATCAGCGTACGCGCGGAGGGGCGCGATGGGTCGCGCCTGAACTCGCGCAAAGGAGACCTGCGCCGTTGGCGCGAGACGTTTGCCGAGCGACTACGCAGCAGGGGCATCGAGGCCGAAGCGTCGTCGCAGGAGGTGTGGGGCTCGCGGCATCGCGACGAACGTGTGTGGTCTCGCAAGAGGGTGCGGGACACTGGCCTGGCGCCCGGAGACTTTATCGCTGCTGTGCGCTCCGCGCTTCAGCCGAGCGAGGCTTGGCCCGCTGCATGCCCAGCACCGCCTCGATGGGTTCGGGTCGGTGAAGCAAGAAGCCCTGCGCGAAGTCGATGCCGATCTCGCGCACCCTGTCCAGCACCTCGGCCCGGTCGACGAATTCGGCGACCGTCTTGACGCCGACCACGCGTGCCACGTCAACGAAGCAGCGCACGGCCGCGTCGTCGAGCGGGTCGTCGATCAGATCGCGGATGAACTGGCCGTCGATCTTGAGCAGGTCAACGTTGAGGTTCTTGAGGTAGCCGAACGACGAGGCTCCGGCGCCGAAGTCGTCGAGCGCGATCCGCACGCCCAGGGCGCGAACCTGATCGATGAACACACTGGCATCCGCCATGTTGGTGATGGCCGCGGTTTCCGTGATCTCCAGGCAGAGCCGGCCGCAGACTTGCGCGCCGGCCTCGGTCAAGGTGTCGATGGCCTGACGGTGAAAAGAGCGGTCACCGATGGACTGGCCCGACAGATTGACGCACAAGGTGTCGACGGTCGACAGGTTCGCCAGTGACCGCAGTGCGTCGATGGCATGGCGCAACACCCACCGGTCGATGCGCGACGCGAAGTGAAAACGCTCTGCCGCCGGCAGAAAGGCGCCGGGCTGCACCACGCTGCCGTCGCTGTCGATCATTCGCAGCAGCACTTCGGCATGCAGGCCATGGGCCTGATGGTCGAGCGCGTGGATGCGCTGCGCATAGAGCGCGAAGCGGTTCTCGTCGAGGGCCT
>JAYVTD010000161.1:0-3142 GCA_043774765.1 Rhizobacter sp.
ATGGTGTTCCAGAGCTACGCGCTCTACCCGCACATGACGGTGCGCGAGAACATGGCTTTCAGCCTGCGCCTGCGCAATGCCGACAAGAAGCTCACCGACCAGCGTGTCGACGACGCAGCGCGCATCCTCAACCTCGACAAACTGCTCGACCGCCACCCGCGCGAGCTCTCGGGCGGCCAGCGCCAGCGTGTGGCGATGGGCCGCGCGATCGTGCGCGATCCGAAGGTGTTCCTGTTCGACGAGCCGCTCTCGAACCTCGACGCCAAGCTTCGCGTGGCGATGCGGGCCGAAATCAAGGCCTTGCACCAGCGCCTGAAGACGACGACCGTTTACGTCACCCACGACCAGATCGAGGCGATGACGATGGCCGACCGCATCGTCGTGATGCACGACGGAATCATCGAGCAGATCGGCACGCCGCTGGAACTCTACGACAACCCGGGCAACCTGTTCGTCGCGCAGTTCATCGGTTCGCCGGCGATGAACGTGGTGGCCGGTGTGCTGCGCGGCAGCGGCGACGCAACCGTGGTCGAAGCTGCCGGCACACGCTGGCCGGTGCCGGCGCAGGTCGGCGGCACGAACGGCCAGGCGGTGCACTACGGCATTCGCCCGGGCGACATCCACCTCTCACCCACCGGCCATGGCATCGCCGCAAAAGTGATCGTGATCGAGCCGACCGGTGCCGAGACCGAACTGCTGGTGCAGGTGGGCGACATGCAGATCGTCGTCGTGATCCACGGCCGCACGGCGGCCAAGCCCGACGACACCGTGCAGCTCGTGATCGACACCGACAAGGCGCACGTCTTCGACAGCGCGAGCGGCAAGCGCCTCGGTTGACATGCTCAAGCCTGTCGCACCGCTGGTTGTGGTCATGGGTGTCAGCGGCTGCGGCAAGAGCACCGTCGGCCGCCTGATCGCGAAGCAGCTGGCCTGCGAATTTCTCGAAGGCGACAACCTGCACCCACCGCGCAACCTGGAACGCATGGCCGCAGGCATCGCGCTCACCGACCACGACCGGCGCGACTGGCTCAAGGCCATCGCCAAGCAGCTCGCCGACGCTCACGCGGCGCGCCACGGCCTCATCGTCTCCTGCTCGGCGCTCAAGCGCAGTTACCGCAACCAGTTGCGCACCGCCTCAGGCGAGCTGGCCTTCGTGCACATCCACGGCAGTCTCGATGTGCTGGAAGTGCGCATGCAATCGCGCACCGGCCACTTCATGCCGCCCTCTCTGCTCGCGAGCCAGTTGCAGACACTGGAGCCGCCCGGCGCCGACGAACGCTGCCTCACGCTCGACGCGGCCTTGCCCGCCGAGCAGATCGCCGAGCGCGCTTGCGCCTGGCTTGCCCAAGCTTTCAGCGCCTAGGCGCCACGCCCATGATCAACGCCCAGACCTTCCGGCTCGATGGCCGCATTGCACTCGTCACCGGCTCGTCCGGCGGCATCGGCCTGGCGCTGGCGCGTGGCCTCGCCCAGGCCGGTGCCAGCGTCGTGCTGAATGGCCGCAACGCTGCCAAGCTGAACGAAGCCGTGGCGCTGCTCGCCAGCGAAGGGCTGAGCGTTCACGCCCGGGCTTTCGACGTGACCCAGCGCGACGCGGTCGATGCCGGCGTCGCGTCGATCGAGGACACGCTCGGCCCGATCGAGGTGCTGTGCAACAACGCCGGCATGACCCGCCGCGCGGCGTTCCACGAGCTGCCCGCGAGCGACTGGGACAACGTGATGCGCACCAACGTCGACAGCATCTTCCACGTCGGCCAGGCGGTCTCGAAATTCATGGTTGCGCGCGGGCGCGGCCGCATCATCAACACGTGCTCGGTGATGAGCGAGCTCGGCCGCCCCGGCACCTCGGTCTACACCGCGTCGAAAGGCGCCGTGAAAATGCTCACCAAGGCCATGGCCATCGACCTCGGGCCGCTGGGCATCAACGTCAACGGCATCGGCCCGGGCTACTTCAAGACCGAGCTGACCGACGCGCTCGTCAACGACCCGGCCTTCAGCGACTGGCTCCTCAAGCGCACGCCCAACCGCCGCTGGGGTGACGTGGAAGACCTGGCCGGCGCGGCCGTGTTCCTGGCGAGCGACGCGTCGCGTTTTGTCAACGGCCACATCCTCTACGTCGATGGCGGCGTCACCGCTTCTCTCTGAGGACTACCAGTTTGATCGAAAGAAACGTTTGAGCACTTCCACCACATTCACCCAGGTCACGTTGTTCACCGACACCGATGGCCGCGCGCGTTTCCGCGAGAGCGAGCTCGCGTTACCCGAAGGCACGCCGACCTCGATGCTTTCGACCCTGATGCCCAGCAGCGGCTACCAGCTGCGCTACAGCCCGGTCGGCTTTCGCAGCCAGTTCCATTGCACGGTCACGCCGCAGTGGGTGTTCATCCTCGGCGGTCAGATGGAGATCGGCCTGCAGGGCGGCGCCTCGCGCGTGTTCTCTGCTGGCGAGCACTTCTACTCGGCCGACACGCTGCCCGCGGGCGCCAGCTTCGACGCGGCCGTGCACGGCCACTGGAGCCGCCAGCTCGGCAACGAGCCGCTGGTCACGCTGTTCGTTCGCGGCTGAAGAACAATTGAAACGCACCCGATGATCAAGAACGTCCACGGCGGCACTGTCGATCTGCTCGGCGAAGCCATCGTCACCGGCCGCTACCCGGTCGGCAGCTCGCTGCCACCTGAGCCCATGTTGTGCGAAGAGCTCGGCGTGAGCCGCACCGTGATCCGCGAGGCCGTGAAATCGTTGATCGCCAAGGGCCTGCTCGTCACCGGCCCGAAGGTCGGCACGCGGGTGCTCGCCGAAGAACAATGGAACTGGTTCGACCCCGACGTGGTCGCCTGGCAATCACGCGCCGGCCTGTCGCGCGAATTCCTGCGTGACCTGCAGGAGCTGCGCCGCATCGTCGAGCCGGCCGCAGTGCGGCTGGCCGCCGAGCGCGCCACCGCGCAAGACATCGCCGAAATCGAAGCCGCCTACGCCGGCATGAAACGGTCGATCGAAGAAGGCGGCGACTACGTCAGCAGCGACCTGCGCTTTCACCAGGGCCTGCTGCGCGCCTGCCACAACCGCATGGTCGGGCAGATGAGCAAGGCGCTGGGCGCGTTGCTGCGCACCAGCTTCGAGATCTCGACCTCGCGGCCCGAC